>JAAFHE010000069.1 GCA_013298265.1 Lysobacterales bacterium
GGTCGACACTCGAGGGCCGAGGTTGCCTTCGGCATCGGCGGAGATGCCGGCGCTGTACTGGTCGCGGCTGCTGTCGTCGAAATCGAACACCGCAGCGATCTGCGGCAGTAGCTGCGAGGTGGCCTGGTCGACGCCCTCGGCAGTGGAAAGGCGCTGCGCCTCGGCGCCCGACAGTACCGGGTCGTTCTGGCGTGCGAGGTCGTAGACCTGGATCAAATCTTCGGCCGATGCGAGTGCCGGCACCAGCGCGAGCGCCAGTGACAGGGGCAACAGCTTGAACGGGTTTCGCTTGGTCATTGTCGCTTCCTGGAAGGGAGCCGTCCTGGATTAAGGCTCAAAAGGGGGGCGAACTCGCTCGGCCTGGACTGTCAGAGACTGAACCGCTTCGGCGGAGCGGCGTTCGTCAGATAGGCGAGGTCGGTTTCGAACAAAGAGATTTCGCGCAAATGGGTGCTGTCGCGCGTGAACACAATGGCCTGCTGCACCGGTGATTCGCCAATGACGGCGAACAGGCGTCCGCCAGGCTTGAGCCAGGCCGCGAAGCGTTCCGGCAGCGCGCAGACCGCGCCGGTCAGCACCACGGCATCGAATTCGCGGCCGGGCTGGAATTCGCGCACGGCTTCGGCAACTTCCACTTTTGCGTTGGTGATCCCGTCGCGCTGCAGGCGCTCGTGCGCCGTCGCGGCCAGATCGGCATGCTGTTCCACGCTGACCACCTCGCGACCGAGGCGGGCGAGGCAGGCGGTGAGGAAACCCGAGCCCGTCCCGATTTCAAGCACGCTGTCACCGGGCTGGACGTCGAGCGCCTGCAACACGCGGCCTTCGACGACAGGCTTCATCATGAATTCGCCGTGGGCCAGCGGCAGCTCCAGGTCGGCGAAGGCGAGCTGACGATGGGCGTCGCTGACGTAGTGTTCGCGTTGTACCTGACCGAGCACCGCGAGCACGCGCGCATCGAGCACATCCCAGGGACGCACCTGCTGCTCGATCATGTTGAAACGAGCCCTTTCGAGATTCAGGGACACGGTGGCAACTCCGACGGGAAAAGGGGCGAAAGCATAGGCTCTGGCGCCCGCTACGGCAAATTCAGCATCGCTGTTCCCGGCTGGCTTCCGTAGTGCCGGAAGTCATCGCAAGTAACTGACATCACTCACCTTACGCTGTCCGGCGCGGACTTCCGGACAAGGCCGGACGTCCGTTTACGGGGAGCCGTGAACGGGCGTGCAGGACGCTGGCAGCGAGACGCTGATCGATGCGTTCGATGCGCGTGAGCGCCTGCGGGTTGCGCACATGGGTCTGCCAGCCCAGCCAGCGGATCAGGCGGGAGAGGTCCAGCTTGTCCAGCGCGGCGATCCGTACGCGTGCCGCCATGGCGAGGCTGGCGTCGAATTGACGCATGTCCAGCACCTCGGAGAACGCACGCTGGGCGAGTTTGAACGATTGGCTCAACTGCAGTTCGGGTAGGGATGACATGGTCCTGGTCCTATGCGCCGGCCGGTGCCTGCCCCGCGTCCGGACGTTTGATCCGGAACCACGCGGCATACAGCGCCGGCAGGAAAAGCAGGGTCAGCGCCGTCGCAACGAACAGGCCGCCCATGATGGCCACCGCCATCGGTCCGAAAAATGCGCTACGCGACAGTGGGATCATCGCGAGGATGGCCGCGAGCGCGGTGAGCACGATGGGGCGGAAGCGCCGCACGGTCGCATCGATGATCGCATCCCAGGGCGCGTGACCCTTGGCGATGTCCTGCTCGATCTGGTCGATGAGGATGACCGAGTTGCGCATGATCATTCCGGACAGCGCGATCGTGCCGAGCATGGCCACGAAACCGAACGGCACGTTGAACACGAGCAGGAACAGGGTCACGCCGATCAGGCCCAGCGGGGCGGTCAGGAACACCATCACGGTGCGGCTGAAGCTCTTGAGCTGCAGCATCAGCAGGGTCAGCACCACGAACAGGAACAGCGGCACGCCGGCGTTGACCGAACGCTGGCCCTTGCCCGAGTCCTCGACGGTGCCTCCCACCTCGAGCAGATAGCCTGCGGGCAGCTTGGCGCGGACGGCCTCGAGCGTCGGGTCGATTGCGGCGGTGATCGACGGCGGCTGCATCAGGCCATCGGTATCGCCGCGTACGGTAATGGTCGGCAGACGGTTGCGACGCCAGATGATGCCTTCCTCGATGGAGTATTGCAGGCGTGCGATCTGGCCCAGCGGTATGGTCCTGCCCGACGCGGTCGGTACGGCGAGATTGTCCAGCAGCGACAGTTTCGCGCGCTCCTCGTCCGGTCCGCGCAGCATCACCTGGATCAGTTCGTCCTTTTCGCGGTAGATCGAGATGGGCACGCCGGACAGGGAGCTCTGCAGGAAGTTGGACAAGTCCTGTGAGCTGACGCCGAGCACGCGCGCCCGATCCTGATCAATGTCCAGACGGATGACCTTGCTGGGTTCGTCCCAGTCGAGATTCACATTGCGCATATGCGGGTTCTTGCGCACTTGGTCAGCCACTTCGCGCGCGAGCTTGCGCACCAGGCCGATGTCCTCGCCCGACACGCGGAACTGGATCGGATAGCCGACTGGGGGGCCGTTCTCCAGGCGCAGCACCCGGCCGCGTACTTCGGGGAAATCGACTTCAAACAGCTTGAGCAGGTCGGCGCGCAGGTGCTCGCGTTCCCGTGGCCCCTTCGTCAGCAACACGAACTGGGCGAAGCTGGCCTGCGGCAGCTGCTGATCCAGCGGCAGGTAGAAGCGCGGCGAGCCGGTGCCGACGTAGCTGACGTAGTTTTCCAGCTCCGCGCGCTGGCTCAGCCATTGCTCGAGTTTCTTGACCTGGACCGCGGTTGCTTCGAGCGACGATCCTTCGGTCAGCTTCATGTCGACCATCAGCTCGGGCCGGGTCGAATCCGGGAAAAACTGTTGCTGCACGAAGCGGAAGCCGACGATCGAGGCGACGAACAGCAGCAGCGTCGCCGCGATGACAAGGCGGCGATGCGAGACACACCACTCGACCACGTCGCGGAAGCGACGGTAAAACGACGAGGCGTAAGGATCGTGGTCGTGCCCGTGCGCCGGGCCGCCAGCCAGAGCTCCGCGCAGGCGGCGCGGCAGCAGGCCGATCGCGCGGCGCCGCAATGAATCGGCGCGCGCGGCGAACGAACCGGGTTGCGGCGGAGCGGCTGGTTTGCCGAGGTCGGGCAGCAGCTTGTAGCCCAGGTAAGGGATGAAGATGACCGCCGCGATCCACGAGATGATCAGGGCGATGGTGACAACCTGGAAAATGGAACGGGTGTATTCGCCGGTGCCTGATCGCGCCGTGGCGATCGGCAGGAAGCCTGCGGCCGTGACCAATGTACCGGTCAGCATGGGAAACGCGGTCGAGGTATACGCGAAGGCGGCGGCGCTCACGCGGTCGTAGCCCTGCTCCATCTTCACCACCATCATCTCGACCGCAATGATGGCATCGTCAACGAGCAGGCCCAGCGCGAGCACCAGCGCACCGAGCGAGATCTTGTGCAGGTCGATGCCGAAATAGCTCATCGCGGCGAAGGTCATCGCGAGCACCAGCGGGATCGACAACGCCACGACCAGGCCGGTGCGGAAGCCCAGCGAGAAGAAGCTCACGAGCAGCACGATGATCACCGCTTCGGCCAGCGTACGCACGAATTCATTGACCGAGCGCTGTACCGCATGCGGCTGGTCGGCGACCCGGGACAGTTCCAGGCCGGTGGGCAGTGTGAGTTCGAGTTGCTTCGTTGCGGCGTCGAGATCGCGGCCCAACACGATGATGTCGCCGCCTTTTTTCATCGATACGGCAATGCCTATACCGTCCTTGCCCATAAAGCGCATGCGTGGCTGCGGCGGATCGGAATAGGCGCGCTTGACCTCGGCAACGTCGCTCAAGCGGAACAGGCGGCCGTTGGCGCGGATGGCGATGTCGCCGATGGCCTTTTCCGAATCGAACGCGCCGGAGGTGCGCAGGTAGATGCGGTCCGATGCGGTCTCGAAGCTTCCGGCAGGCGTGATCGCGTTCTGCGCCTCGAGCGTGGCCTGCACCTGGGCGAAGCTCACGCCAAGTGTAGCGAGCTTCGCATTTGAGACTTCGATGTAGATCTTTTCGTCCTGGAGGCCGATGAGACTGACTTTCGCCACATTCGGCACCCGCAGCATGGCGAGCTTGAGGCGTTCGGCGTAGTCCTTGAGCAGCGCATAGGAGAAGCCGTCGCCGGTCAGTGCATAGATGTTGCCGAAGGTGTCACCGAATTCATCGTTGAAGAAGGGGCCCTGCGCACCTGGCGGAAGCGTGTGGCGGATATCGCCGACCTTCTTGCGCACCTGGTACCACAGGTCAGGAACGTAGCGTGATTCCAGCGAGTCCTTGGCGACGACGATAATCTGAGATTCGCCGGGACGCGCGTAGCTGCGCAGGAATTCGAGGTCCGGCAGTTCCTGCAGCTTTTTTTCGATGCGTTCTGTGACCTGCTCATTGATCTCGGCGGCGGTCGCGCCTGGCCAGGTCGTTTGGATGACCATGGCCTTGAAGGTGAACGGCGGGTCTTCCGACTGTCCCAATGACCGATACGACAGTATTCCCACCAGCGCGAGCACGACAATGAAGTAGCGCACGACGGACTGGTTCTTCAGTGCCCACTCGGACAAGTTGAATTGGTTCATTGTTGTTCTTGTGGCGAATGCCGGACGGCGGTGGTCGGTCAGGGGCGCAGGCGATGCAATCCCGGAACGTTGAGTAAGGGGTGCCCGGATCGCTGCACGGCCACAGGGGAGGGGGCAGGTGTGTAGCGATCGGGCGGGGAAGCGAAGGCCGCGGCGCTTATTGCAAGGTGAGCGGCTTGTTGCTTTGATCGACCGGACGGACGGCTTGGCCTTCGCGCAACTTGTGCACCCCGGCGGCGATGATCCAGTCCTGGGTGTTCACACCGTCAGTCAGCACGACCCCTTGTTCGCGATACGCGCCGACGGTGACGGACGCGAGATGCACCTGGCTTGTCTTTGTGTCGACCAGCCAGACTGCGGGCTTGCCATCTTTCTCATACAGGGCAGAGAGCGGGATCACGTGAGCGGCGTCACTTTCGGAGCCGCTGAAGAATACGCGTGCAGTCTGGCCGAGCTTGGCCTTGTCCGAGCTGTCGCCGAGGGCGACGCGAACGCGGAAGGTCCGTGTCGTCGAATCGGCTTCCGGCGCGATCTCGCGCAGCGTGCCGGCGAGGTGTGTACCGGATTCGGCCCAGAGTTCGATCGTGGCGGCCTGATCCTTGCGGTAGTCGGCAATTCGGCTCTCGGGCACGCTGATCTCGACTTCGCGCTCGCCGTCGCGGGCCAGCGTGGCAATGGTCTGGCCCGGAGCCACGACCTGCCCAGCTTCGACGACGATCGAAGTGATCACACCGTCGTGATCAGCGCGCAGCTCGCTGTAGCCGGCCTGATTCTGGGCGACGTTCAGCGTTGCGCGGGCTTCCGTCGCCCGTGCCGCGGCCGCTTTGAGGCGGTTGTCGACCGCATCAAATTGGGTTTCGCTGACGAAGTTCTTGCCCCGCAGCGCCTCGTAGCGGGCGCGCTCGGATTTGGCGGTAGCCAGATCGGCATCCGCCGCAGCGAGCGCCGCACGCGCGCTGCCGGCCTGGAGCTGCAAGTCTTGAGGGTCGAGCTCGGCGATCAGGTCGCCGGTTTTCACATGGGTGCCGACATCGACCCGGCGCTGACGTATCTTGCCGCCTACGCGAAAGCCCAGGGCGCTCTCGTAACGCGCCTTGATGTCACCACTATATAAATTGCCGGCTTCGGTCGCAGCGGACTGCGGACGTGCGACGATGGCGGGGCGAATCGGGTCCTGCGGTTCGGCGTGGGTACGACAGCCAGAAAGCCACAGGACGGGAAGAATCAGAAGGAGTCCAAGGCCCAGGCGGCGCAGCGGATTGAGCGGACTGGGGGCGGCAGAGGCGCGCATTGTTACAATCCTCGACAGAGACGAACGGGTTTACCTGAACTGTTCGGTATAGTATCGTTACTAAACTGCACTGTCTAGTATTTATTGGCCATGTCATCAGTGATGAAACAGGCTGCTCCCGGGCGGCCGAAAGATCTTGAAAAGCGCGCGGCGATTCTCGAAGCCGGTAAGCGTCTTTTCCCCCGCCACGGCTTTGACGGCACCAGCATGGATGCCATCGCTGCCGAGGCGGGCGTGTCCAAGCTGACCGTCTACAGTCATTTCAATGACAAGGAGACGTTGTTCAAGTCAGTCATCGAGGCCAAATGCGAGGAGCAGTTGCCTCCGGCTCTGTTCCTGGCCGATCTGATAGGCCCGATCCGCGGCCAGCTGCTGACGATTGCCCGCGCGTTCTTCTCGCTGATCACGAGCGAAGAGTCGATTTCGCTGCACCGCATGATGACCTCGCAGGCGCAGCCCACGAAGCTAGCGCAACTGTTCTGGGAGGCGGGTCCGAAAAAACTGCAGGCGGCGTTCGAGGCGTTCCTGCAGGCTGAGGTGGATGGCGGGCAGCTTGAGATTCCCGATGTATGGCGAGCGACCTCGCAGTTCTTCTGTCTGCTGAAGGGCGAGCTCCACGCCCGCATGATGTGCGGTTGTTCCGAACCGTTCTGCGAGACGGCCGTTGAGGACCACATCAATGCGACCGTGGACATGTTTTTGCGCGCCTACTCGCCTTGCCGCAGTAGAGCCTGAGCGATGTAGCTGCTGCGCCACACTCGCCGTCGGTGCCTGCTTCGTGCTTGAATGCGCGCCTGAAGCGGGGGTGCCCAGAGATTTGGGCTGAGAGAGTCCCTTCGTACCTGACCCGGGTCATGCCGGCGTAGGAAGCTTCGTTGCAGCGTCGTTGGCGGCGTTGCGCGCCGCCGCTTCGTCCCCCGACCGTTGAGGACGATGCTGATGAATGCCCTGCCTTCCGACCTGGTGCGTCAGACCCAGGAGTTGTCCGACCAAGTAACGCGCCCTATTCCCGGCTCGCGCAAGATCCATGTCACCGGGAGTCGTCAAGATCTGCGCGTGCCATTACGCGAAGTCGTTCTCTCGGATACACCGCTGATGTTCGGTGCCGAGAAGAACGCACCAGTGACGGTCTACGACACGTCGGGCCCCTACACCGATCCTGACTATAAGATCGACCTAAGTGCTGGTCTCCCTGCGCTGCGCGCGCGCTGGATCGCCGAACGCGGCGATGTCGAGGAACTTCCGGGGCTCACTTCGGAATTCGGCCGCATGCGTGCTTCCGACCACAAGCTCGACGCCGTGCGCTTCCCGAACCTGCATCGCCCACTACGCGCCAGGGGCGGCGCCAACGTCACGCAGATGCACTATGCGCGCAAGGGCGTTGTCACGCCGGAAATGGAGTTTGTCGCCCTGCGCGAGAACCAGCGGATCGAGGCGCTTGAGGCTCACCTGCGCGTGCAGCATGCCGGCGAGAGCTTCGGCGCGGCGCTGCCCAATCGGATCACACCCGAGTTCGTCCGTGATGAAGTCGCGCGCGGCCGCGCAATCATTCCCAACAACATCAATCATCCCGAGTCCGAGCCGATGATCATCGGCCGTAATTTCCTGACCAAGATCAACGCCAACATCGGCAACTCGGCGGTGACGTCGTCCATTGCGGAAGAAGTGGAAAAAATGGTGTGGTCGATCCGTTGGGGTGGCGATACCGTGATGGATCTGTCCACTGGCAAGCACATCCATGAAACCCGCGAGTGGATCCTGCGCAATTCGCCGGTGCCGATTGGCACCGTTCCGATCTATCAGGCGCTTGAAAAGGTTGACGGCAAGGCCGAAGAGCTGACCTGGGCGATATTCCGCGACACGCTGATCGAGCAGGCTGAGCAGGGCGTCGACTATTTCACGATCCATGCGGGCGTGCGCCTGGCCCACATCCCACTGACCGCCAAGCGCGTCACCGGCATCGTCAGCCGCGGCGGCTCAATTCTCGCGAAGTGGTGCCTCGCCCACCACCGCGAGAATTTCCTCTATACGCATTTCGAGGAAATCTGCGAAATCATGAAGGCCTACGACGTCGCGTTCTCGCTCGGCGATGGCCTGCGTCCCGGTTCCATCGCCGATGCCAACGACGCGGCGCAGTTCGCGGAGCTCGACACGCTCGGCGAACTTACCCACATAGCCTGGAAGCACGACGTGCAGACTATGATCGAGGGGCCGGGCCATGTGCCTATGCAGCTCATCAAGGAAAACATGGAGCGTCAGCTACGCGTCTGCAGCGAGGCGCCGTTCTACACGCTCGGACCACTGACCACGGACATCGCACCGGGCTACGACCACATCACGAGCGCGATCGGTGCTGCGATGATCGGTTGGTTCGGTACCGCGATGCTTTGCTATGTAACGCCCAAGGAACATCTGGGGCTGCCGAACAAGCAGGATGTGCGCGACGGCATCATCGCCTACAAGATAGCCGCCCACGCAGCCGACCTTGCCAAGGGGCACCCGGGCGCCCAGGCCCGCGACAACGCCTTGTCCAAGGCGCGTTTCGAATTCCGCTGGCAAGACCAGTTCAACCTGGGTCTCGATCCGGAAAAGGCGCAGGAGTTCCATGACGAAACCCTGCCCAAGGACGCGCACAAGGTCGCTCATTTCTGTTCGATGTGCGGACCGCACTTCTGTTCGATGAAGATCACTCAGGATGTGCGCGACTACGCCGCGGAAAAAGGCGTCAGCGAAGCGGTCGCGCTTGAAGAAGGTATGCAGCGCAAGGCGCAGGAATTCCGCGACGGCGGCGCTCAGCTATACCGCGACGCCTGAACCCCGCGCAATCGCTGCACAGGAAAAGGGAGCCTCGGCTTCCTTTTCCTGGTACGAAGTCCGGGCTAAGGTTGAGTGCCGTTGGCGCATGGTTGCGGGAGGCGATCTACTGCGGCTCCCTCGTGCCGGTTCGGCGTAGTCTCGCTGGGCCTTCGCCGTCACTCAATCCGCGGCCCGCATCAGGACGGCGTCTCGACGGCCTCGCTATGAACGCGCGTGAGAAACCCGGCCAGGAGCCTGCGCGGCAGAAGAAACCACATCTCGCGTAGAGTCGGTTTGAACAAAATTTCTATCGTGCCGCTGACGTCGCTACCAAAGGCGATCGTGTTCGCGCCGGCGCTCCGATTGGCATGGTCAACCGCGTCGCGCGGGTTGCCGGCGCGCGCAGCGCCGGTATTCGATGCGATGAACGTTACCGTCTCGCCGCGGCGGACGTCAGGCCGGCAATGAACAAAATGCGCGCGCATGCGAACGGGACAAAGTCGCGGCGCCCCCTCGATATGGTGTACATGTGTTCCCCTCTGAGCCTGCCGCTCCCCCCGGCGGCGCACCATAGCGGACAACCGCCGCGATTCCGGTACCGTCGTTGCACTTGATCGTCGGCGATGTACGCCCCAAGAATGCCATTCATTGTCCAAGGAAGCCGCCATGAGTCCGACCGACCCCCTGATCACTACGCGCAAGCGGCTGCCCTGGTTCGGCGCCATCGGCACGCTGTTGCTTGCTCTGGCGTTGCTGCTGCTCGGACTGATGTGGTGGTGGAGCTACGAACCCGCTTCGCTTGATGTGCAGCGCGAGGCCGATCGCCGCGCGCAGGCCGTCAGCCAGCCCGTTGTCGTCGGCAGCGTCACGACGTCGACCCTGATCGCGACCATCGAAACCCTGCTCGACAAGCGCGGTGGCTATCTGAGCAACGACCTGCTACCGCCGGGCGTGCTCATGGACAATGTGCCCAACTGGGAATTCGGAGTGATCAGCGCCAGTCGCGACCTAAGCCGCTTCCTGCGCAGCGATTTCAGTCGCTCGCAGACGCAGAGCGCCGAGGACAAGGACCTGATGGAGGCCGAACCCCTGCTCTCCAGTCCGAACGATCGCTGGCTGCTCCCCAGCTCGGAAAGCCAGTACCGCAAGGCGGCATCGTATCTGAACAGCTATCTGGTGCGGCTCGCCGACGGTGATCAGAACGACGCGCAGTTCTATGCCCGCGCGGACAATCTGGTGAATTACCTGCGCGTGGTGTCCAGCCGCCTGGGGTCGCTGTCGCAGCGGTTGTCGGCGAGCGTTGGTCAGGCGCGCCTGGATACGGATCTGGCGGGCGATCGCAACGCGCAGCAGTCGACGCCGGGCGGGGGCTTGCGTGTAGTTCAGACTCCGTGGCTGCGGATCGACGATGTGTTCTACGAATCGCGTGGCTATACCTGGGCCCTGCTGCAGCAGCTACACGCCCTGCAGCGTGACTTCGGGCCGGTGCTGCGCGACAAGAATGCGCAGGTGAGCCTGCAGCAGGTCGTGCGTGAGCTGGAAGAAGCACAAAAAGCGGTGGGCAGCCCGGTGGTGCTGAACGGCACGCCGTTCGGTTTCTTCGCCAATCACTCGCTGGTGATGGCGAATTACGTGTCACGCGCGAACGCGGCGATTATCGACCTGGTGTCGCTGCTCGAACGCGGCTGAGCGCACTTGCGCGGGAAGGAAAAGAAAAAAGCGGCCATCGGCCCAATGCCAGTCAGATAAGCCGAACGCCATTGAGTTGATGTAGAAGGGGAGCGTGTTCACCACGCTCCCCTTCTTACTTTGCGCCTTCTCCAAGAAACACTAACTCAGAC
>JAAFHE010000690.1 GCA_013298265.1 Lysobacterales bacterium
ACACCTTCTACTGCGGCCATGGAGACGGCCTTGCTGCGAAGCGGGTGAGAAATCCGGACGAGGTACCGGACCAAGCTGCTAGACTCGCAAAGTTTGTTCCGCGAGCAACAGCATCTATGAGCCGATCCGACAAGCCGGTACCCGTATTGACCATCGACGGGCCGTCAGGCTCGGGCAAGGGCACCATTGCGCGGATCGTCGCCGAACGGCTGGGCTGGCATCTGCTTGACTCCGGCGCGCTGTACCGGGCGGTCGGCTACGCGGCCTCGATGGCGGGGCTGGATCTGTCCGACATGGAAGCCATGACGCGTTGCGCGGAAACCACGAAGATCACCTTCCGTGATCCCAAAGATGGCCGCGAAACAAGGGTTTACGTAAATTCCCACGATTCTACCGACGATCTGCGCACGGAGACTGTCGGTGCAGTCGCGTCCGCGATCGCGGCGATTCCGACAGTGCGTACAGCGCTCGTCGACAAGCAGCTGAGCTTCCGCCGCCTGCCGGGCCTGGTCGCCGACGGCCGCGACATGGGCACGGTCATTTTTCCTGACGCAGCGGTCAAGGTGTTCCTGACCGCCAGCGCCGAGGAGCGCGCGAAGCGGCGCTATAAGCAGTTGAAGGACAAGGGTCTTGCCGTTACACTTGCGTCCCTTTTGCGCGAGATCGAAGCGCGCGACGCCCGCGATGCGGCGCGTCCCGTGGCTCCGCTGAAGCCGGCACTGGATGCCGTCTTGATCGACTCGACCGGGATGCCCGTGGAAGCCGTGGTGGACAAGGTCCTGAGCCTTATCCAACCGGTCTGACCGTCGCCTTCTTCGCTTTTGTACAAAGGGAAATATAGGTCCTGCGTTTGCGGGGAACTCCATGGCGTCCCGATCGGGCGCCCCAACAGGCAAGCCGGCGGCTACGGCGCTTCACCGCGTGCGTGCTGCGGCTTTTTTCCATTCTGGAATCAACATGACTGAAAGTTTTGCCGAACTGTTTGAACAGAGCGAAGCCCTGATCAAATTCAAGCCGGGCACCATCGTTACCGGCATCGTGGTCGACATCAAGTCGGACGTCGTTGTCGTCAACGCCGGACTCAAATCCGAAGGCATCGTGCCGATCGAGCAATTCCGCAACGAACGCGGCGAGCTCGAAGTTGCCATCGGTGACGAGGTCAAGGTAGCTCTCGATTCGCTCGAAAACGGATTTGGCGAGACCATGCTCTCGCGCGAGAAGGCCAAGCGCTCGCTCGTGTGGGACGAACTCGAAGAGGCCCAGAAGGCCAATGCCACCGTCACCGGCCGCATCAGCGGCAAGGTCAAGGGTGGTTTCACCGTCGATATCAAGGACGTCCGCGCATTCCTGCCGGGTTCCCTCGTCGACGTGCGCCCCGTGCGCGATCCGGTCTATCTCGAGGGCAAGGAACTCGAGT
Source organism: Lysobacterales bacterium (assembly GCA_013298265.1). GTDB lineage: Bacteria > Pseudomonadota > Gammaproteobacteria > Xanthomonadales > Rhodanobacteraceae > Tahibacter. The sequence goes on from JAAFHE010000690.1 coordinate 1,418, forward strand.
TCAAGATCATCAAGCTCGATCGCAAGCGCAACAACGTCGTGGTTTCGCGCCGCGCGGTGGTCGAGAGCGAATTCAGCGCCGAGCGCGAATCGCTGCTGGAAAAGCTGCAGGAAGGCGCCGTCATCAAGGGCGTCGTCAAGAACCTCACCGACTACGGCGCGTTCGTGGATCTGGGTGGTATCGACGGCCTGCTGCACATCACCGACATGGCGTGGAAGCGCGTGCGTCATCCGTCCGAAGTGGTCAACGTCGGCGATGAACTCGACGTCCGCGTGCTGAAGTTCGATCGCGAGCGCAACCGCGTTTCGCTCGGCCTCAAGCAGATGGGCGAAGATCCGTGGGTCAACATTGCCCGCCGTTACCCGACCAGCACCCGCCTGTTCGGCAAGGTCTCCAACGTTACCGACTACGGCTGCTTCGTCGAGCTGGAACCGGGCGTCGAAGGCCTGGTGCACGTCTCCGAAATGGATTGGACCAACAAGAACGTCAACCCGGGCAAGCTGGTCCAGGTCGGCGATGAAGTCCAGGTCATGGTGCTCGACGTCGATGAAGAGCGTCGCCGCATCTCCCTGGGCATCAAGCAGACCCAGTCCAACCCGTGGGAAACCTTCGCGGCCATCCACAAGAAGAACGACAAGGTGCGCGGCCAGATCAAGTCGATCACCGACTTTGGCATCTTCGTCGGCCTGGACGGCGGCATCGATGGCCTGGTCCACCTGTCCGACATCTCCTGGCAGGCTACCGGCGAAGACCTCGTCCGCCAGTTCAAGAAGGGCGACGAAGTCGAAGCCGTGGTGCTGGCCGTTGATCCGGAGCGCGAGCGCATCTCGCTCGGCATCAAGCAGCTGGAGCAGGATCCGTTCGGTCAGTTCATGGCCGGCTCGCCCAAGGGCAGCATCGTCAACGGCGTGGTCAGGGAAGTGGATGCGCGCGGCGCGACCATCGACCTCGGCGACGGCGTCGAAGGCTACCTGCGTGCCAACGACATCGCCAAGGAGCGCATCGAAGATGCGACCCAGCACCTGAAGGTCGGCGACAAGGTCGAAGCCAAGTTCATCGGCATGGACCGCAAGGGCCGCACGCTGCAGCTGTCGATCCGCGCCAAGGACGAGGAAGAACTGGCCTCGGTGCTCGAGGAATACCAGTCCAGCACCCTGGGCACCGCCAAGCTCGGCGCACTGCTCAAGGAACAGCTAAAGAAGTAAGCACCACGCTAGCCGGGACAGGTTTTCCCGTCCCGGCCGGCAGCTACACCAGAATGGCGGCTCCGGCCGCCATTCTTTTTGGACTATCCATGCAACCTCAACAAAAGCGACAATCCTGTGCTTTTGGAGCCCCCTTTAGTAAAGGGGGCGGCCGGCGCGCAGCGTCGGCCAGGGTTGTGGAGATCTGGTGCCCATCAAAAAAGCACCGCGCCAGTCACTTGCCCCGAACTTCCTAATGATCGGATTCGCGGAATGCGCTAAGCTCCCGTTCCGTAACGGAACTCTACCCGGCGGAGCCGAACCCAACATGACCAAGTCCGAGCTGATCGAGGCCCTGGCCGACCGGCAAAAGCATCTCGCGT
>JAAFHE010000691.1 GCA_013298265.1 Lysobacterales bacterium
GTGCCGAAGTTGAGCGTGAACAACACGTTGTTGCTGCCGGTGGCCACGCTGGTCGCCGCGGCGGTTTCGCCGGCATCGGCGAAGTCGCCGTCGCCGTTGAAATCGATGAAGCCGCAGAGCTGCGCCGCCGTGCCGGTCGTATTGGTCGCGTTGACGCGCACGTTGGCCGGCGTGCCGCCGACGAGCGCGAGATCGGCGAGGGTGACGCCGTCCTCGTCATCGGGCGTGCCGTTGGTGTCGTCGCCGTTTGCGCCGACGCCGGGCTGGCCGTCTGCATCGCCGTCCTCGTTCGCGCCCAGGCGCAGGCCGCTGACGATCGGATGACGCGGGCCGTTGTCGGACAGCAGCGTGGCGTAGTTGCCCACGCCGCTGCCGGCGCCCGTATCGGGCAGGTCGCCGTAGTCGACCTGGCCGATGCTCACGGCGTAGTCCTCGACTTCACCGTTCGCGGCGATGCCGGTCGCGGTACACGCCGTGGCATCGGTGCTCAGGCGGAAGCGCGCATACGTGCTGCTGACCGCGCTCGTCGGCACGGTGCCGAAGGCGACGCTGAACACCACGTTGTTCGAGCCCGTGGCGACAGCGACGGCAGGTGCGGATTCACCGGCGTCGGCGAAATCGCCGTCGCCGTTGAAGTCGACGAAGCCGCAGAGCTGTGCCGCCGTGCCGCTCGTGTTGGTCGCGTTGACGCGCACGGTCGCGTTTGCGCCGCCGGTCAGGGTGAGATCGGCGATCGTCACACCGTCCTCGTCGTCGGGCACGCCGTTGACGTCGTCGCCGTTGGCATTCGTCGACGGCTGGCCTTCCGCTTCGCCGTCCTCGTTCGCACCCAGGCGCAGGCCGGCCACGATCGGATGACGCGGACCGTCGTCGGCCAGCAGCGTGGCGTAGTTGCCGCTGCCGGTACCGGCAGCGGTATCGGGCAGGTCGCCGAAGTCGAGCAGGCCGGCGCTGACCGGATAGTCCTCGACTTCGCCATTCGTGGCCGCACCGGTCGGGCTGCATGCGCCGGCGTCGGTGCTCAGGCGGAAGCGCGCGAAGGAACTCGTCGCCACGCCCGTGGGCACGGTGCCGAAGGCAAGCGTGAACGGTGCGGCGTTGGAGCCGGTCGGCACAGCGACTGCGGGAGCGGTCTCGCCGGCATCGGCAAAATCGCCGTCGGCATTGAAGTCGATGAAGCCGCAGAGCTGGGCCGCGCCCGCGAGCGCATTCGTCGCGGTGACGCGCACGTTCGCGGCGGTGCCTGCGGTCAGCGCGAGATCGGCGGTGTTGACGCCGTCCTCGTCGTCGGGCGTTCCGGCCGCATCGTCGCCATTCGCGGCGGCGCTTTGCTGGCCATCGGCTTCGCCGTCTTCGTTCGCACCGAGCTGCAGTCCGGCGACGATCGGATGACGCGGACCGTTGTCCGACAGCTGCGTGGCGTAGTTGCCGGCGCCAATGCCGGCACCCGTGTCGGGCAGGTCGCCGAAGTCAGTCTGGCTGATGCCGACCGGATAGTCCTCGACTTCGCCGTCGAGCGCCGCGCCGACCGGGCTGCAGGCGCCGGCGTCGGTGCTCAGGCGGAAGCGCGCGTAGGTGCTCGTCGCGGTGGCGCCGGGCACGGTGCCGAACGCCAGCGTGAATTGCACGTTGTTCGAACCCGTAGCCACGGCCAGCGCCGGTGCGGTTTCGCCGGCATCGGCGAAATCACCGTCGCCGTTGAAGTCGACGAAGCCGCAGAGCTGCGCCGCGGCGCCGGTGGTGTTGGTCGCATTGACGCGCACGTTGGCGACGCTGCCGCCGACGAGACTGAGATCGCCGATGACAACGCCGTCCTCGTCGTCCGGGACGCCGTTGCCGTCGTCGCCGTTGGCGCCCGCGTTGGGCTGGCCGTTGGCTTCGCCGTCTTCGTTCGTGCCCAGGCGCAGGCCGGCGACGATCGGATGGCGCGGGCCGTTGTCCGCCAGCAGTGTGGAATAGTTGCCTGTTCCACTACCGGCTGCCGTGTCGGGCAGGTCGCCGAAGTCGAGCAGGCCGATGCTGGCCGTGTAGTCCTCGACCTCGCCGTTCGTTGCCAGGCCGGTCGGTACGCAGGCACCGGCGTCGGTGCTCAGACGGAAGCGCGCATACGTGCTGCCGGAGAAGCCAGTCGGAACGGCACCGAAATTGAGCGTGAACTGCACATTGCTGCTGCCGTTCGGCACGGCCGCGGCGGGCGCGGCTTCGCCGGCGTCGTTGAGGTCGCCGTCGCCGTTGAAGTCGATGAAGCCGCAGAGCTGCGCCGGACTGCCGGTGGTGTTGGTCGCGTTGACGCGCACATTCGCCGCGCTGCCGCCGACGAGACTCAGGTCGGTGATGGTCACGCCGTCTTCGTCGTCCGGCGTGCCGTTCGTGTCGTCGCCGTTCGCGCCCGCGTTGGGCTGGCCATTGCTTTCGGCGTCGATGACCGCGCCGATGCGCAGGCCGGTCACGATCGGATGGCGCGCGCCGTTGCTGGCGACCAAGGTCGGATAGGTCGGATCGGGCAGGTCGCCCAGATCCAGCGTGCCGATAGGCACTGCGTAGTCTTCCACTTCACCGTCGACCGCGAGGCCGTCCGGTGTGCACGCGGCGACGCCGCTGCTGATGCGGAAGCGCGCATAGGTCGTCGTGGCGGCGCCGACGGGCACAGTGCCGAAGTTGAGGTTGAAGCTGCCGCCGACGGTGCCGGCGGCAACGTTGACGGGCGGCGCGGTTTCGCCGGCATCGGCGAAATCGCCGTCACCGTTGAAGTCGAGGAAGCCGCAGAGCTGCGCCACGCCGGCGCCGGGATTGCTGGCGACCGCGCCGATCGTGGCGTTGGAACCGACCAGCAGCGTGCCGATCGTGACGCCGTCTTCATCGGCGCCGTCGCCGGTTGCCGCGAGATTGGGCTGGCCGTCCGCTTCCGTGTCGACGGTTGCGCCGAGGCGCGGTGCCGTTGCGGTACGCGGATGGCGCGGACCACCGTTGGCGATCAG
>JAAFHE010000692.1 GCA_013298265.1 Lysobacterales bacterium
ACGCACCTGCAGGCGATTTCGCAAGTGCGGGACATCGCCGAGGTGCGCGTCTGGGGCCGCTCACGCGCGCGGGCCGATGCGTTTGTCGCGCACGAGCGCTCGGCTGCACAGACCTGCGCTGCGACACTGCACGCCTGCGATGAGGTCGAATCCGCCGTCGCCGGCGCCGACATCGTCTGCTGCTTGACGGCCGCGAGCGAACCTGTCCTGTTCGGCCATCAGCTCGAAGCCGGCATGCATCTGAATCTGGTCGGTTCGGGGCGCGCAGGGCCGGTAGAAGTCGACAACACCGTCGTGCAGCGCACACGCTTTTTCGCCGATCACCGCGAATCCGTACTGCGCCAGGGCGCCGAATTCCTGCGCGCGAAGCAGGCCGGCCTCGTCGACGATGCGCATGTGCTGGGCGAGATCGGCGAAGTGCTCGCAGGCCGCCTGGCAGGACGACGCCATGCGACGGACATTACCGCGTACAAATCGCTAGGCAGTATCGTGCAGGACCTCGCCGCGGCGCAGTTTCTCGTCCGGCGCGCACGCGAGCGCGGCTTCGGCACGGTGATTGGTTTCTAGTGCGACCAGCCCCAGCTACTCTGCACGGCGTTGCCGTACCGGCTCCGTGCTGCACTACCCGAATTCGCGTTCATGCCTGACATCCTGCGCGTCGCCGTACCGGTGCCGCTCCCACAGTTGTTCGACTACCTTGCGCCGCGCGGTGCACTGCCAGCGCCGGGCTGCCGGGTGCTGGTGCCATTCGGTCCGGGCAAGCAGGTCGGCATCGTCGTCGGCAGCGCGCAGACCAGCGACGTTCCGCGCAACAAGCTCAAGCCGATCAGCGCGGTCCTCGACGAGCAGCCGCTGCTCAGCAGCGAGCTGCTGGCCACCTTGCAATGGGCCGCGCGCTATTACCAGCATCCGTTAGGCGCGGTGCTGGAAACGGCATTGCCGGTCGGACTGCGCCAGGCCAAGCCGCTGCCACTGGAGGGCTATCGCGCGCTGGCGCTCAGCGCACAAGGGCGCGAGGCCACCGCCGACACGCTGCGCCGCGGCACGCGCATCCGCGAACTGTTCGAGCGCCTCGCCGATGGCCCGCTGACCTATGCGGCGCTGGATCTCGCCATCCCGCGCTGGCGCGACAGCGCGTCGGCGCTGCGCCAGCGCGGCCTGGTGGAGACCGTCGCGATCGCCGCGAGCGCCGGACTGAGCGTGCGTATCGATGCGCCGCCGCTGAATCCGGCGCAGGATCACGCGGTGAAGCGCGTCGCCGCGGCACTCGACCGATTCCAGGCCTGGCTGCTCGACGGCGTGACCGGCAGCGGCAAGACCGAGGTATATCTGGGCCTCATCGACCAAGTGCTCGCGCGCGGCGAACAGGCGCTGGTCCTCGTGCCCGAAATAGGCCTGACGCCACAGACGCTGCGCCGCTTCCGCGACCGCTTCGGCCATCGGGTGCATGCCTTGCATTCGGGCCTCGCCGAAGGCGAGCGCTCACGCACCTGGCTCGCCGCGGCGCGCGGCGACGCGGCGGTGATCCTGGGTACGCGCTCGGCCATCTTTGCACCGCTGCCGCGGCTGGGCCTGATCGTGGTCGACGAGGAACACGACACGTCCTACAAGCAGCAGGACGGCTTCCGGTATTGCGCGCGCGATCTTGCCCTCGTGCGCGCGCGCGCGCTGGGCATTCCGGTCGTACTCGGCTCGGCCACGCCATCGCTGGAGAGCCTCGCCAATGTCGCTGCCGGCCGCTACGAAAAACTCGAGCTGCCGCTGCGCGCCGGCAATGCACAACCACCGCAGCTACGTGTCGTCGATGCGCGGCGCTCGCGCCTGGCCCACGGCCTGGGACCGGAGCTGCTGCTCGCGCTGCGCGAGACGCTGGCGCGCGGCGAGCAGGCGCTGATCTTCCGCAACCGGCGCGGCTACGCGCCGGTGCTGTTCTGCCACGACTGTGGCTGGCATGCCGAATGCGAGCGCTGCGCCAAGCCCATGACGCTGCACCGCCAGCGCGGCCGCCTTGTCTGCCATCACTGCGAAGCCCAGCGGCGCGTGCCGGCGCAGTGTCCCGAGTGCAACTGCACCCACCTGATGCCGCAGGGCCAGGGCACGGAACGCCTCGAAGAAGCGCTGAGCGAGCTGTTTCCGCAGATGCCGGTCGTGCGCATCGACCGGGAGACCACACGCCGGCGCGGCGCGCTCGAGGCACTGCTCGACAGCCTCGGGCCGCACCAGCCGGGCATCTACGTCGGCACGCAGATGCTGGCCAAAGGGCACGACCTGCCCAACCTGACCCTGGTCGCGATACTCGGCGTCGACGAAGGTCTGCACAGCATCGATTTTCGTGCGAGCGAACGCCTCGGCCAGCTCATCGTGCAGGTCGCGGGCCGCGCCGGTCGCGCGAGCAAGCCGGGCACGGTGCTGCTGCAGACGCATCATCCGGATCACCCCCTGCTCGCGATCCTGCTGCGCGGCGGCCATCGCGCACTCGCCCGGAACCTGCTCGAAGAACGCCGCGCTGCGGAGCTGCCGCCGTTCGCGCACCTGGCACTGCTGCGCGCGGAAGCCAAGGATGCGGATGCGACACTGGAGTTCCTCGCCGCCTGCGTCACCGCGGCGGGTCAGGCCGACGATATCGCGCTGCTCGGTCCTATGCCGGCGCCGATGCCCTTGCGCGCAGGCCTCGCACGCAGCCAGTTGCTGCTGTCATCCCTGGACCGCGCGCGCCTGCAGGCAGCCCTGCCCGGCTGGATGGAACTGTGGCGCCAGTTGCCCGCGGCGCGGCGCGTTCGCTGGTCGCTCGATGTCGATCCTGTTGATCTGTACTGATGGTCTGTATTGAGGTCGTTGGGACTATCGCGCTTGGGCCGTGCACCAGATCTTCGCCATGCACCGCAGCAACCGAAAACCGTATCGCCCTTGGGCCGTGCACCAGATCTCCACAACCCCGCCAAACGCTGCGCGTTTGGCCGCCCCCTTAACTTAAGG
>JAAFHE010000693.1 GCA_013298265.1 Lysobacterales bacterium
GGTCGAGGAAGTCGACGTCGAAGCTGACGTGCAGGTGGGTGTCGGTGCCGACGCCTTCGAGCGCCTCTTCCATCGCGCGCTTGACGCCGATCTCGTCGATATAGCGCATGTCGTAGATGTCCAGGCCCACGTCCCTGACCAGCTTCTTCTCGCCGGGGTCGACCGAGCGGATGCCGATCTGGCGGATCTGGTCCGGCCGCAGCGCCGGTGCGCTACCGCCCAGCTCAGTCAGTTCGCGCGGGCCATGGCCGCAGAGGCAGGCGACCGGCATGCCGTGGACGTTGCCCGAAGGCGTGATCACGCTGGTGTTGAAATCCGCATGCGCGTCGAGCCACAGCACGCGCAGCTTCTTGCCCTGCTCGGCGCACCAGCGCGCGACGGCGGTGATCGAGCCCATGGCCAGGCAGTGGTCGCCGCCAAGCATGATGGGCAGATGGCCGGCGGTCAGCTCCGCATATACCGCATCCAGCACGCTGCGGTTCCAGGCCACGACTTCGGCCAGATGACGATAGCCGTTCTGCGGTGGCTGCCAGGGATTCATCGGGCCGACCAGATTGCCGCGGTCGACCACGCGCAGGCCGCGATCTTCCAGCGCTTTTGCAATACCGGCGACGCGCAGCGCCTCCGGACCCATCGACGCGCCGCGGTGGCCGGCGCCGATGTCAGTCGGCACGCCGATCAGGGAAACGGGGGGGTAGGAATTCATCATCGCCTCATAGCGCCGTCGCAACAGGGTTCGGCGCGAAAAGACGGAAGGATAGCGCCGCGCCGATGACGGCGGCCAGCAGACAGGACGATACCGACCGGCGGATCCGTCCGATCAGGCGTCGATGCTCCGGCTTCCAGGCCTGGGAGGCCGGACCTCGGCGCAACCGGCGTCCCGCGTGAGGGTGGCGGCCAGATGGCGGCGACGCTGTACGACAGCCGTGGCAGCCGCCGACCGGCGTTCAGACCGGCGGCGGCGCTTCCGCCTCCCCCGCAAGGCGCAGCGCCTGGGCCAGCGCAGCCACCGGCACCGCTAGCGTGCCGATCAGGTCGCTCACCGCGTCGCGCTCACCGACCTCGGCGCGCAGCCATTCGGACAGGCGCTGGTCCAGCGGCCGTGCCAGCGCGCCAATATCGTCGAATCCGTAGGCCGGCGCCGAACCGCTGAGGCGGTGCACCTGCTGGTGCAACTCCACGAGCAGCGCCTGTTCGTGCGGGCGCTGGCGCAACAAGTCCCATTGAGCGCGAATGTCATCGCATTTTTGCGGCAGCGAGCGCAAGTAGCGCAGGCGCAGTTCGTCAAGTTTGTCCATGGACCGCCCGGCTCGATAGACCATATGTCGGCGCTTCCGCCTGCCCGCCAACCTACCCGCAGCGCCGTGCCACAGCTAGGGCATGGAGCAAAACGTTACATCTTTTCTCGTCCGCTACGAAGTTCTGCCGCAGTGGTAGTGTGTGCTCCCCAGCAGCCCGGAGATGGATATGAGCGGACTTGTCGATGCGGTGATGGCGCAGATCGGCGACAACGAGGTCGGCGCGATCGCGCAGCGGTTTGGGCTTAGCCCAGGACAGGCGCAGTCGGCGATAGAGCAGACCTTGCCGCTGATGGTCGGCGCGATGGCCAGGAATACCGCCACACCCGACGGTGCCAATGCGCTGCACACAGCGCTCGGCGACCACGTCGGCACGGATCTGGGCGGCCTGCTCGGCGGACTGCTGGGTGGCGGCGGCAACAGCGGCGGCGGCGGGCTGGGCTCGCTGGGCTCGCTGGCTGAAGCGGTACTCGGGGGCATGGGCAGCAGTCCGTCTCCCGCGCCACGCGGCGGCAGCATGGACAGTGGCGCACTGGGCGGCGTCGGCGGCGCGATCCTCGGCCACATCTTCGGCAACCGCCGCGGCCAGGCCGAACAGGGCCTGGGCCAGACCACCGGCCTCGGCGGCGTCAACGCCGGCCAGCTCATGGCTATGCTTGCCCCGATCGTCATGTCGGTACTCGCACGCATGAACCAGAAACAGGATCTCGGTCCGGGCGGCCTGAGCGATATGCTCGGCCGCGAGACCCAGCGCACGCGCGAGGCCGGCGGCCTCGGCGGCGGCCTGCTCGGCGCGGTGCTTGACCGCGACGGAGACGGCGATGTGGATTTGTCAGATTTGCTAAATGTGGGCGGAAGCGTGCTTGCCGCCACGCGGCGTTGACCAACCTAAAAGGAGACGGAGCATGGGACTGTTTGATTTCATCAAAGACGCAGGTGCCAAGGTGCTGGATGCGGTCGCCAACCCAGCCAAGGCGCCGGAGCAGATCAAGGAGCACATCGAGAAGGAAATCGGCGTCAAGGATATCGACGTGCAATGGGTCGACGGCACGGTGAAGATCACCGGCGACGCGGCGACCCAGGCCGACAAGGAACGCCTGATCCTCGCCGCCGGCAACATCAAGGGCGTCGAGAAGATCGAAGACAACGTTACCGTGAAGGAACCGGGCTCCGAGTCGCGCATGTACACGGTCAAGGCCGGCGACACGCTGGGCAAGATCGCCAAGCAGTTCTACGGCAACGCGAACGACTACGAAAAGATCTTCGAGGCCAACAAACCGCAGCTCAAGCATCCGGACAAGATCTATCCGGGCCAGGTATTGCGGGTTCCGTAAGGGGGCGCGGAGCAGGTTTTTCGTTGTGGCTTTTTGCCATGCACCAGATCTCCACGACGTCGGAGAGTGCCGCCCAGGCTCTGGTGCCGAAGCTCCGCCCCCCAGCACCAGATCTCCAGAACCGCGCTCGGCGCTCGCTATGCGAGCGCCGAGCCGCCCCCTTGACTCAAGGGGGCTCCAGGGTCAAAAGCGGATCTGACGTGAATGGCACTGACTTAAGCCCGTCATCCCCGCGTAGGCGGGGATCCAGTCGCCGTTGCCGGGTCGAAAAGGCTGGATTCCCGCCTACGCGGGAATGACGAAAATCGGGATGCTGCGCTTAAGTCAGTGCCATTCGGA
>JAAFHE010000695.1 GCA_013298265.1 Lysobacterales bacterium
TGCGGAGTTCTACATCTGGTCACCTGGCCTGCTCGCTCAACGGCTGGAATCCCTGTTGGCTGAGGCAGTCGGCCGAGGCTGCAGCGTGCGGCTGCTGATCGACGCCTACGGCAGCGACGGTGCCGGCCCGGCTGTTCGCCGTCTCGAGCAGATGGGAGTCCAGGTAGCGTGGTTCAATCCTCGGCGGTTCATGCGGCTCACCTTCCGCAACCATCGAAAGCTTGTAGTGGTCGACGGCAGCCGCGCCTTCATCGGCGGCTGCAACGTAGGTGACGAGTACGACGGTGACGGCGTTGAGCGCGGCTGGCGTGACCTGGGGCTATGCATCCAGGCCCCGTTGTGTGTGGCCGCACTGGCGCGTTCGTTTGAGCGCATGTGGGACATGGCGCCTTTCAACCAGCTGCCGAGCAGCGCAACCATGCCCGAAGGCGCGCGGGGCGCTGACTGGGAGTTGTTCTTTGCCGGCGCCGGTCGCGGAGGCCGGCGCTATCGCCGTCAACTGCATCGCGATCTGGGCCAGGCCAGGCAAATCGACGTGCTCGCCGCGTATTTCGTTCCGACGACGCGCGTGCGCGCCTTGCTTGGCCGTGCCGCGCACCGTGGCAAGGTTCGCATAGTCGTGCCGGCTGCGAGTGACGTGAGGATTGCGCACTACGCGTCGCGCCATGTGCTGGACCAGCTCTCTCCCGCCATCGGCGTGTACGAGTATGTCCCTGCGATGCTGCACGCCAAGCTGGTCGTAGCCGACGCGGTGGTCTACGTCGGATCTGCGAACTTCGATCCGCGAAGCCTGCGCATCAACTTCGACGTAATGCTCAGGATCGAGGACGAAGGGGTCGCGGCGCAGGCGCGGGCGATCGTGGAGGAAATCCAGCATCACAGCCGGCCGTATCGAATCGATCCGCCGGGACTACGCGTGCGGTTCTACCGGCGTGTCGCCTACGCCGCCATGGCGTGGCTCGATCCGCTGGTGGCCCGCCGAAAACTCCGTCTGCTCGCCTGAGGAATCCGCATGCACTACATAGAACTGTTCCTCACTCAGGATTTTCTTGGAAAGGCCGTCTGGATCTGGCTGAGTTTCGTCGCAATAGTGGGAGTCCTGCTGGCGTTCGATCTTGGCGTGTTGCACCGGAACAACCGCGCCATCGGCGTGCGGGAGAGTGTGGCGTTGTCCATCGGCTATATCGCCCTGGCGTTGCTCTACGGCGCCTGGGTGTGGTGGTACCTCGGCGCCGATCCGGGCAAGGAGTACTTCACGGGCTTCATCATCGAGAAAACGCTGGCGATCGACAACGTTTTCGTCATCGCGATGATTTTCTCCTACTTCGCGATACCCGCGGCGTATCAGTATCGCGTGTTGTTCTGGGGAATCCTGGGCGTCATCGCGATGCGTGCGGTGATGATAGGCCTGGGTGCCGCGCTGATCTCCCGTTTCGATTGGGTCATGTGGATCTTCGGCGCCTTTCTGTTGCTCACCGGAGTGAAGATGCTCTGGATGGTGGACAAGAAGCCGGATCTTGCGTCCAACCCGCTCATCGGGTTCTTGCGCAAGCGGCTTCGCGTAACCCATGAACTGCACGGCAGCCGGTTTTTCGTACGTGCACCGCAGGACGGCTCCGCGTCCGCGACCATGGTGTGGTGGGCGACCCCGCTGTTCCTTGCGCTGGTGCTGGTGGAATTCGCAGATCTGATATTTGCAGTCGACTCGGTACCCGCCATTTTCGCGATTACGAAAGATCCCTTCGTCGTGTACACGTCGAACATCTTCGCGATCCTCGGCCTGCGCGCCTTGTACTTCGCACTGGCAGCGATCGTCGACCGCTTCCACTACCTCAAGTACGCGCTGGCCCTCGTCCTGATCTTCGTCGGCGGCAAGATCTTCTGGGCTCAGATATACGGCAAGGTCGACCCGGCGATCTCGCTCGGCGTAACCGGAATGCTGCTGGGAGGCGGCATCGTCTACAGCCTCTGGCGCACTCGCAAGTCCGCCGCCGTTCCTTCATCCCTGTCGCAGTGAGGAATCGACTCATGCATCACTCAAAACATGCCGGCCGCAGTGTCGTGGCAACCTTGCTGGGGGTGGCCGCGCTGATCGTGCTGTTGCTCGTCGTCATAGCCGCCGTTGCGCTACAGCGGTTCTCGGCTTGGGGGACGACAGCGCTGGACAAGGTCACGGATGCCACGACCGCCGTGGTGTCACAGTCACGAGACGAGGCCGCACGCGCCCTGACGGAAGCCAGGCAGCGACTGGCCAGTACACGGGATCGCGCGACCCAGGCGGTTGCAGAACCCGAGCAGGCGCTGAATCGTGTGGCGGATGCGGCGGCCGACGAAGTGACACGCAGCCTTTCTGCCGCTGCTACGGCGGTTTCCGGCGGTATGGCGTCGGCCAGTCAGATTCTCGACAGCGTTGCAGGGCCTGATCCGCACCCATGGCCAACCGATGCTCTCTTGCGGCAGACTCACTATCTTTCGACCGCTACCGCGACCGAGTATGGATACATCTCGACGATGCCGGATTTTCCACTGGCCCGACTCCGTGAGCTGCTGGTCGGGATGGGATATGTGGAACATGTCATTTCGGAGCGCGACGGCGCACTCGAAGCGTTGTATCGCCGGGATCAACAGCTACTCCTGTCCGCATCGAAACAGGCCGATGGCCGGCTGCGTGTCGACGTGCGGGAGATGCCGGTGGCGCCATCTCCACAGTGATCCCGGCGCCGCGAGTCGACGTACCCGGCACCGGGTGTCGGCCATCGCAGCGCTGTCTTGCCAGGGCCGGCTATGAACCTGTTCCTCGACAATCTCGTCTCACCGCTGGTCCTGGCCTTCCTGCTGGGTTTTGCCTCCCAGGCCGCTGGTGGGAGCATGCGTCTGGCCGAGCCTGCTCGCGAGACGATCGCCATCTTTCTGCTGCTGGCCATTGGCCTCAAAGGCGGCGAGGCGCTGTCGCATGCGGAGTTGAGCAT
>JAAFHE010000694.1 GCA_013298265.1 Lysobacterales bacterium
GAACCCCATACTGCGAGCGGCGGACGGCGCGGATCAGCGGCGTTCGCGACGCGCGTCGAAGCGGTTTTCCTTCGACGGACTATGGTGGTCGGGTGCTGCATTCAACGCGGCGCGTTGGCAGACTCTGGAGGTGAACATGGCCGGTTCGTTTCGCTCGTGGATGTTCGGTCCGCTGCTGGATTTTGCCGAGGGGCTGCGCTTTCCGCGCCTGCTGCTGCTGACGGCTGGCCTGTTCGTGGTCGATCTGTTGATACCGGACCTGATCCCGTTCGTCGACGAGATCCTGCTCGCGCTGGTCACCTTGCTTCTCAGTCGCTGGAAGAAGAAACCCGCAGTGCCCGTGCCGCCGCCGCTCAGGTCCGCGCGAGGTTGACGCGCGAGGTCAGTGCTCCAGGTTGAACAGGCGCTGTGCGTTGGCCGTGGTCGCCGCGGCGATGACGTCACGCGATTCCGGCCGCAGCGTGGCGATTGTGTCGAGCACGCCGCTGATACAGGCCGGTTCGTTGCGTTGGCCGCGCTGTTCGGCCAGCGGCTGATCCGGCGCGTCGCTCTCCAGCAGCAGGAATTCCAGCGGCATCTGACTCACGACGCGACGCAGGCGGTGCGCGCGCGAATAGCTCACCGGTCCGCCGATGCCGAGCATAAATCCCTGTTTCCACAATTGTTGCGCCTGCTCCTCGCTGCCGGAGTAGCTGTGCACGACGCCACGCAGACCGCTGAACGCGCGCAGCGTGTGGACGACTTCCTCGACCGCCCGCCGCGCGTGCACGATCACCGGCAGGCCAAGCTCGTGCGCGATCTCCAGCTGGCCGCGGAAGAAGAAGCGTTGCAACTCCGGTTCCAGGCCTGCGACAAAATAGTCGAGGCCGCATTCGCCGACCGCCGCAGCCGGGCTGTATGCCAGACGGTCGCGCAGCTGCGGCAGATGCGCCTCGCGATGTTCGGCCAGCAGCAGCGGGTGCAGACCATACGCCGCGTGGAGCCCATGCTCGCGCGCGCACAGGTCGGCCAGCGCCGGCCAGTCCGCGGCGCGGGTCGCGGGTATTACCTGGGTTGTCACGCCGGCGGCGCGCGCGCGCGCGACGACCGCATCGCGGTCCGCGTCGAATTCGGGCGCATCCAGATGGCAGTGGCTGTCGACGAGGGGCAGGGCGGGGGCGCTCATGCGCCGAGTCTCGCGTTCCTGCTGCGCCGTAGGCAAGCGTGCTCGTGCGCGATGCGCCCGCCCTATAGACTGCAGCCTTTTACGCCATGTCCGCGCCGATGAGTACCAATTCCGATTTCGCCGTCAGCATCCTGTTGATTGCCTACCGCGCCGCCGACACCATTATTGCCGCCATTGACGCGGCGCTGGCGCAGACGTTGCCGTGCGAGATCATCGTCTCCGACGACTGCTCGCCCGACGAAACCTACGCGATCGCGCAGCGCCATCTGGCCGGTTATTCCGGGCCGCACCGCGTCAGTGTGCGTCAGTGCGCGCAGAACCGTGGTGTCGCGGGACACCTGAGCGAATTGTTCGCGCTCGCACAGGGACGAATATTCCTGATCATGGCCGGTGACGACCTGTCGCGGCCGCGCCGCGCCGCCGCGACGCTGGCCGCGTTCGATGCCAATCCTGATGTCTATGCGCTCGGATCGGCCGTCGACGAGATCGACATGCAGGGCAATCCGCTGCGGCGCGGCGTGAGGCACATGCCGGCGGCGTTCGGCCTGGACTACTTCGTGCGTGCGGGCAAGCTCGCGACGCTGCTCGGGGCGACGCTGGCGCTGCGCCGCGAGGTGTTCGCTCGTTTCGGTCCGCTGCGTGCCAGCGCCGAGGACAACATACTCACTCTGCGCGCTGTGCTGCTCGGGCGAGGCCTCTGCCTCGACGAAGCGCTGATCGACTACCGCCAGAATCCCGACAGCCTGGGCAACTGGATCTTCGCGCGCCACGACGACACGCCCGAACGCTTTCGCCGCCGCTACGAGCGCACGGTGCGCATGTACCGCGATGTGGCTGACGACCTCGAAACCGCAATAGCCGGGCTGCACGAACTGTCCGCGCCGCGGCGCGCGCTCGCCGATCGCATTGTGCGCATCTATCGCATCGAGGCGGACGCGCGCAGCGCGATCCTCGATCGCCCGCGGCGCGAATGGCTGGACCCGATCTGGCGCGGCCTGCGCGAACCCGGCCTGCGCCGCAAGAGCGCCGAGCGCGCGCTGAAACTACTAGTGCCGCGGCGCTGGTTCGGCCTGCGCCGATAGCGGATCTCCGCGCGTGCGGGTGCACGCGGGCTACATCACGAACGCCGCGGCCAGTCCGAGGAACAGGCCCATGCTGACCACGTCCGTCGCCGTGGTCAGGAAGATGCTCGATGCGGTCGCCGGGTCAGCGCCCAGGCGCCTGAGCACCAGAGGCACGGCGGCGCCGGCCATGCCGGAAATCGCACAGCTCAAGGTCATCGCGGTGAAAGTGATCACGGCCAGCAGCAGCGGCTGCGGGTGTTGCTGCATGCGCGCCATGACGAACATGGCGCTCGCTGCGACGAGTCCGGTCAGGAAGCCGTTGACGAAGCCGAGCAGCGCCTCTTTCGCCATGAGTGCGGTCGCCTGCGAGCTGCGCACTTCGCCCAGCGTCATGCCGCGCAAGGTCACCGCGAGCGACTGGCAGCCGGTATTGCTGCATTGGCCAGACAGCACCGGGATGAAGATTGCGAGCAGCACGATGCGGTTGACGGTGTCCTGGAACAGGCCGACGGTCGCTGCGGCGATGAAGGCGGTGAACAGGTTCAGCTGCAGCCAGGGATGGCGAAACTTGAGCGAGCGCGTCCACGGCGTGGCGGCACGCTCTTCCTTTTCGACACCGACCATCGCACCGGCCTGAGCGCTGATCTCGAAGGCCTGCTGCTCGAACAGCACCGAGCCGCGCACGACGCCGATCAGATGGCCTTCGCGGTCGCAGACCGGATACACAGGATAGTGGCGTG
>JAAFHE010000696.1 GCA_013298265.1 Lysobacterales bacterium
ATCAGCCACAGCGAGCGGCCTTGCTTTTCCAGCCAGCGCATGCCGGTGAACAGGCGCAGAACTTCCTCGCGTGCGTGCCCGGTGAGTCCGCAGCGCAGCGCCACGCGCGAACCATCACTCGCATCGGAATACTTCAGCTTGCCGTGCTGCCGCAACGCGAGCAGCAGCGGAATCATGAACACGCCGTCGAGAAAGTCTGCGAAGGGGTGCTCGCCGGCGTCCCAGCGGCGCTCGGAGCGCTCGATCCAGCGCTCGAGCGAGCGCTTCGACTTGCCGTTGACGTAACCGTCGTACGGGAAGGCGTAGAGGCTCATGATATCGCCGGGCACGAGCGCGTGGGTCTGGAACTCGGGCGTCACGCGGTAGTCTTCCGCGTCGACACGGGCGATCCATCCGCAGGTGAGCAGCATGCGCAGCGCAACAGCGAGGTAACCCGCGTTCAGCCCGAACCGCTGGCTTATCTCGGTGGCCGAAAAACGCTCGCACAACGCCATGTAGGACAAGCATCCGTTCTTGCGCAGCGCATCGACGAATGGAACCACAGCCAGTCCGTGGGAATGACGATTCAGTATCTCGAGCACTGGATCCCCCTAGCAGGTTGTTGAGAAAGGGGAGAAACCCCTTTCTCAATCGAACGGTGCAAGCGGAGCTTGCCCACGCTCTCCGAGAATCAACCGCTTACGCGATCGACTCTCGTGCGATCCATTCTGGATCGCTCTAGCAGCCTGTCTCTCGACAGCCTGCTAGTGTTTTCGCTTTCCCGCGAGCCCGGCATCGCACTAAGGAAGATAGGAAAAAGTTCTGGGAGCACCGTCCTTGGTCGTCGACACCCGGAACCCCACTCCCCCGCCAAACGGCTACTTTGCACGCATTTGGCTGCACCCCGGGTTCGGGAGGCGCCAAAAGCGAAGACTCGCTCCACCTTGTTCAGAACTTCCTAACGGCTTGAAATCGCGGCGACGACTACGGGCCTGCCGCCTCTGCAGCGCAGGTCCCGGGGCGACTTCAATTTTTCGCCTATCGCATCAGATATCGCGCAGCGCGGAGGTCACCGGGACGCGTGCCGCCGCCATCCCCGGGAAGAGACTCCCCACCAGGCCGATGACGATCGCCACTGCGACTCCGACGAACGCCACCTGCGGCGTTATCTGCAAGTCAAACATCAGCTGTGTGTTGAGGCCGCCGTAGCCCGTGCCGAAGGCCCTGCCGTCGACGAAATACCAGGCGAGCGCGATACCGATGGCGCTGCCGATCAGGGTCAGGATCAACGACTCGACCACGACGGACAAGACGATCAGTTCGCCGCCGAAACCCAGCGCACGCAGGATCGCGATTTCCCGGGCACGCACGACGATCGATGCGTACATGGTGTTGAGCGCGGCGAAGATCGCACCGAAGGCCATGATGCCCGCGAGCAGATAGGCAGCGACGAAAACGACCTTGCCGATGTCCTTGGACTGCTGGCGGAAATAGTCGGACTCGCGCACCACATCGATGTTGAGGCCGGGATTGGCTTTCAGGGAGGACTCGAACGCGGACAGCGCATCCGCCGACTGCAGCTTCACGAGCACGGAATTGTAGTGATTCCAGCGCAGCAGGCCGGCCAGCGTGTCGCGGTCGGCCATGAGTTCCGATTCGTGCGTATCGCCGCCGCTGCTGAATACGCCGACGACCTCCCAGTCGGTGTTGCGCAGCTTCACCATCTTGCCGATCTCGAGCCCTTCGAAGCGCCGCGCTGCGGTTTCGCCAACGATCAGCTCATACTTGCCCGGTTCGAACAGCCGTCCCCGCTCGAGCTTCATTTCAGGACGCACGAGCAGAACGTCAGGGCTGACGCCGCGCAGCGCTGCAGTGACTGCGGTAGAGGCAGCGCCGATGTTGCGACGCATCACGCCGGCCTGCGACAGCAGCTCGGCGGAATAGATCTGCTTACCGGCGGCATCGGTCGCAATGCCCTGTGCGGTGAGGATGGAGAGCGTTTCGTCGCGCAGCAGCAAGCTCGTGGCCTCAGTCGACGAACCGGCACGCAGCACGATGGCGCGGTCGTCGCGTCCGGTGTCGCCGACCGAACGGGTCATCGCGATGGCCATGGCAAGGATCGTCGCCAGCATGCCGACGACTGCGGTGACGCCGATCACGATCACCAGCGAGGAACCCAGACGCCGTTTCAGCGTGTAGATGCTCGTGGTCATGACGGCGGCGATCTGGCGGAACAAGTTCAACATGCCTGTATGCCCCACACGGTAAGGTTCGCGCTTAGCGCTTGAGCGCCAATGCCTGGATGATGGTCAAGCGCCCAGCACGCAGCGCCGGCAGTGCGCCGCTGATCAGTGCAAGCACGGCGGCGATACCGAACGACTGCAGGATCACGATCCACGGAATCCCGGCCTCGGCGAAAATATTGCCGACGACCAGAAACACGACGCGCGCCACGAGCAATCCCAAGACGGCGGCGAACAAACAGAGCAACAGGCCTTCCGCAAGAACCAGCGCGACGACGGCAGAATTGGAAAAGCCCAGCGTCTTGAGCATCGCGAATTCCGGACTGCGCTCGCGCACCGACTGCGCCATCGTGCTGGCGGCGACGAACAGCAGCGCGAAGAAGGCCGCAGCGACGATCGCATTGACCAGCAGCTCGATGTCCGCAATCGTCGTCATCTGGCTTTCGAGCAGGGCCTGCTCCGTCATCGTGCGGGTTTCGGACGACGAATTGGCGAACTTCGTGTCGATCACGTTCATGACGTCGGTCGAGGACTTGGGGTCGGCGAGTTCGGCAATGAAGAACTGCACCGAATCGCGCAGGAACATGCGCGATTCGTTCAGATAGTCGTAATTCATGAAGATCGCGCCGGCGAAGCCTTCGGTCGAACCGTCCTTGCTTTCGAACAGGCCGACGATATCGACGGGGTAGTCGCTCGTACCGTCCTTGTTGGTCCAGATCGTGCTGCTCAGCGACACGC
>JAAFHE010000697.1 GCA_013298265.1 Lysobacterales bacterium
ATTTCGGCGACCTCGCCGATGCCGGCCTGTACGCCGCGCGCGTTGAGCAGCACGAGCTGGACGTCGGGGATGCCGCGGCCCAACGGCACGTGGGCCTTGTAGCGTAGCGCGTCGAGCTGAGCCGGCTGCCGCGCCGACACGACGTGATAGCTCACGGCGCGCTGGGTTTCGGTGGAGCCATAGAAATTGATGATGCGCGTGTCCGGCGCAAGTGCCACGACCTGCTGCATGTCGTGCACGGTGAGCAGCTCGCCGGTCAGGAACGCGCAGCGCAGATCAGGTAGCTGCGCGCCGTCATCGGCGTCGCAGAGGATACGGCTGACCGACGGCGTGAAGTGCGTGACGCTGATCGCTTCGCGGCGCATCCAGCGGTATAGCTGCAGCGGCGCGAATTCGTCGGCCGAAGGCACGCACAAGGTCGCGCCGACCATCAGCGGCGTGAACACATCGCGGTGCAGCGGGTCGTGGGCGAGGCCCGAAAGCAGCGAGAAGCGATCCTGCGGGCCGAAGCCGAAGGTCGAGCGCAGCCACGGCAGGAAGTGCGTCAGCGAGCCATGGCAACCTTCGACCGCCTTCGGCAGCCCGGTCGATCCCGAGGTGAACGCGAGGTAGGCCAGATCGTCGGGGGAAAGGCCCGCGTCGTCGATCGCGAGCTGCGCCGCCGCCGCATCGCAGCAGACCTGCTCGATCGCAGCGAGATCGAAGCGGCAGGGAATCGCGTCGACGCTCGCGCGCAGCTCGTCATCGCCGATATCGACGAGCTGAAGCCACGCGCGCGGCCCTGCGATGTCGATGTAGCGCTGGGACCGCTGCGTCGGGTAGGACGGATCCAGCATCACGAAGGCCGCACCGGTGCGGAAGATCGCGAGCAGCAGACACGCGATCTCGGCGCGCCGGTGCGCATAGACCGCGACCACGTCGCCGCGACTGACACCATGCGCACGCAGCGCGGCGGCGAGGCGAAGACTGCGCCGCTGCAACTCGGCATAGCTCCATTGCACGCGGCAGTCGCGCACAGCGAGATGTTCGGGCTGCCGTGCGGCATGGCGATCGAAATGCATGTGCACCGGGCCGCGCCAGGTCGAATCTAGCGGCTCGCGCGGGTCGGGCAGCACGCTGCGAGCCGGCGCGGTCAGCAGCGTCGCCTCCTCGAGCGCGCGCTGCGGCTGCGCGGCGAACTGCTGCAGTACGGCCAGGTACTGCAGCAGCAGTTCGCCCATCTGTGCGTCGCTGAACAGCTCGGCGTTGTAGTGCGCGCGCAGCTGCAGCGTGCCGGCCCTGGGCGTCAGATACAGGGTCAGATCGAACTTCGCGTCCTGGCCGTCGCTGGCGATCTCCTCGATGTCCAGTCCGGGCATGCGCAGCGCGCCGCCGGGCAGATCAACCAGATTGAAGAAGACCTGGAACAGGGGATTGCGGCCAATGTCCCGGCCCGGCGCAACCGCATCGACGATGCGCTCGAACGGCACGTCCGCGTGTGCCTGCGCGCCGATCACCGTCGCGTGCACACGATCCACGAGCGCGCAGAAATCCAGCGTCGCGTCGATGCGCGTACGCAGCACGAGGTTGTCGAGGAACAGGCCGGCCAGGTCTTCCAGCACGGCGTCGCGACGGTTCACGCCGGGTGCGCCGACGATGACGTCGTCCTGGCCGCTCAGGCGCGCGAGCAGCGCCTTGAAGCCCGCGAGCAGCACGACAAACAGCGTGGTGCGGCGCGCTTCGCCAAAGCGATGCAGCATGTCGACCAGCGCGGCCGGAACCACGGCTTCACGCTCCGCGCCACGTCGGCCGCGCACATGGTTGCGCGCCTTCTCGGTCGCGAGATTCAGCATTTCCGGCGCGCCGGCGAGCTGGCTGCGCCACCAGTCGAGCTGTTGCTCGCCGTCGATCGTCGCGAGACGATCGCGCTGCCATTGCGCGTAGTCGGCGTACTGCACCGCAAGCGGCGCGAGCGAGGCGACGCGGCCGTCTCGCCGCGCGCCATAGAACGCCGCAAGATCGCGCAGCAGCACGCGCAGCGACCAGCCGTCGCCGGCGATGTGGTGCAGGCTCAGCGCGAGCGCATGGTCATCGGCGGCAAGGCGCAGCAGGCGCACCTGGAACGGTGCAGGGCCGGTGAGCGGCAGCGGCTGTTCGCCGAAGGCACGCAGGTTTTCCGCAAGCGCTGCCGCCGCAATCGGTCGCGGCTGCAGGTCGAGCGCGATCGAGTCGCGGACGTGCTGTAGCGGCTCGCCATCGGTTTCGGCGAATACGCTGCGCAGCGTTTCGTGGCGCTGCACGAGGTCGGCAAGCGCGGCGGCGAGCGCGTCGACGTCGAGTGCACCGCGCAGGCGCAGGCCGCCGGCGATGTTCAGCGCCGCGCTCGCGCCGTCGAGCTGTTCGAGGAACCACAACCGCTGCTGCGCGTAGGACAGGCGCAGTCCGCGACCGTCGCGCTGCAGCGGCACGATCGCCGCCGCGACGACGCCGCTATCGAACGTGGCAGCAGCAGCGGCGAGCGCCGCGATGCTCGGCCTTTCGAATATCGCGCTGAGCGGCGTCTCCCAGCGCAGATCGCGACGCAGGCGGCTGACAAGCCGCATCGCCGCGATCGAATGGCCGCCGAGCTCGAAGAAATCGTCGTCGCGCCCGATAAGTTCCACACCCAGCACGTCCTGCCAGATCGTCGCAAGCGCCTGTTCGACAGGGCCCTGCGGTGCGGCGTGGGCCGTGCGGCTGCGCAGTGTGAGCGCGCGTGCGCGCAGTGCGCCGCGGTCGATCTTGCCCGAACCGCTCAGCGGCAGACTGTCAAGGACGAGCCACGCCGCCGGCAGCATGTAGCCGGGCAGCGTCGCGGCGAGTGCGGTGCGGCAGTGGCCGGCCAGCTCAGTGTGATCGGCCGCCGAGTCAGCCGGAACGACGCAGGCGACGAGACGGCTTGCGCCAGCGGCACCATCGATGTGGAGCACCGCTGCGT
>JAAFHE010000698.1 GCA_013298265.1 Lysobacterales bacterium
TCCCAATACTCTTCCAGCGTCTCGCCCTTCCAGGCGAATACCGGCACGCCGGTTGCGGCGATCGCGGCGGCAGCGTGGTCCTGGGTCGAGAAGATGTTGCAGGAGGCCCAGCGCACCGAGGCGCCGAGGTCGGCCAGGGTTTCGATCAGGACCGCAGTCTGGATGGTCATGTGCAGCGAGCCGGTCACGCGCACGCCCTTGAGCGGCTTGCTGGCGGCGTACTTCTTGCGAATCGACATCAGCCCCGGCATCTCGTGCTCGGCGATCTCGATTTCCTTGCGGCCCCAGTCGGCCAGGGACATGTCGGCGACTTTGTAGTCGTGCAGCGGCTTTACGACGGCATTCATGGGTGAACTCCAGTGCTTGGGCGGGCGCGGTGTCGGAATGAAACCCGATTCCGCCGAGCCTGATTCCTTGTCGCGATGACCGGCGACCGGACTTGCAGCGCCCCTCGGCGGCGAGGAGGACGCGGATTATATCGCCGATTCCGGATGAAGCGATATATCGGCTGGCGGGGTACAGCTCACTATGGCTGCGCCGAGCCTGGAGCCGGGCGTCCTGCTGCTTGGCATCGCGGATCCGCGCGCTGGGGACGAAACCTCGCGCCGGGCAGCAAACGTCGGCGGTGCGCACATTGCGCTGACCACACGAATGCCACTTGCTCACGCAAGGAGCAACAGAACTTCCACTGCGCTGCTACGCTAAATGGCGTGACCGTCACCTCGGCCGTGGTTTCAGTGCCGTATCGGCCAGTTCGCCGCGCGGTGCTTCTGTGAAGGCTGCGGTCGCGGTATCGGTTCGAGCTTGTCGACGAGCAGGCGGATATCGGCGGGTACGAACTGGCCGTCCCCTTCGACGTCGAGGAACGCTTCTGCCCCGGCGCTGACGCTGTCGTGGTCCAGATACAGCTCCTCGCCCTGGCGGGGTGTGCGCTGCTTGCTGCAGACCGACAGCGGCACGCGCAGGCAGGCCTTGGTCTGTACACCGAAGACCTGACCCGGACGCAGCCTGCGCAGCATCGCGCCTTCGACTTTCACCAGTGCGTGCTGCTCGCTCACCCCGGTGCATCGACCTACAGCGATGTCATAACTCAAGAGATTCTCCTTGCGGTCACGGTAGCCGGACCAGTGAATTGACCGCGCCGACGAGATGCCGCGTGAGCAGCCCGCGCAGGCGCACTTCGACTTCGGCGATATTTTGCAGATTGGGCGGTGCCGACAACGAATAGATGTATCCGTCGGCGTTGTAGCGCTGTGCGCGGCTGACCTCGACCTGTGAACTGGCGCTGGCGAGTGACCATATCTGTCGCAGCAGTGCCGGACCCACACTGGCGCCGGGCGCCAATCGAAACTGAAAATGTACAACGTTTGCCATGTTTATCCTGGGCCTGGCGCGGGCCGGTGCGGACAGGGAACAGCGCCATCCGCCGCAGAGGCTTGCCCGGGCTCTTGACGAACGAGCGCGCGGGCGAATAGCGGCGGCACCGACGCGCAATGCCGGAGGCGGCAACGTCGCGAAGCGTCGATCGGAGCCGGTCCTGGACCGGAGTGAGCGAGACGGGACAGCGGATCGCCGGGAAACACGGCGCAGCGGTGAGCTTCGACGAAGCTTCCCGGCACTATGCGCGCCGAAACGTTACGGAATCGTTATTTGCGGCCCGGGAACTGGCTCGACAGGCCGGTGTGGAAGTGTGTCGCGTCGGCGCTGCGTTGCGGAATTGCGCTTCAGCCGTTCCGGTCAGCGGCGCGATGACTCCTGTGACTGGCATTGGCGTTCTGTGGCTGGAGCATGCGGGCTAGGATTCGCCACCCGCCGCGGCGAACCACTCGTCCGTGCTGCAGCGCCGGTGCAGTCCGACGGTTTCGAACTCGTCGATCGCCGGCGGCACCGTGCGTACGCCAAGTACCGCGAGCGCGTTGTTGATCGGTCCCAGTTCCGCCGCTTGTGGCCCGAACACCACCTCGCCGTCGCGGAACACCGCCGCGCCCTGGGTGCCCATGCCGCCGAAGTATTCCGTTTCGAAATACAGCAGCGTGGCACGTTGCGACCCGGCCCTCAGCACCGCCATCAGCGGCGGCGACAGCGTGTTGAAGCCGGCAACGAAATCCTCGGGCGGCTCCGGCAATAGCGTATCGAGCACGTCCTCGTCGAGCGGCAGCAGCGCCAGCACCTCGGTCAGCACGATCGGCGCGGGCAATTGATGCAATGTCGCAAACGCCTGCAAGGCGCCGCGGCGCGCGATGAGACCGGTGACGAAATGAGCCATGACGGATCCCTGGAAGCCGTTGTCGATTGTCTACCAGGCTGTTGAGAAACAGCCAGCCAGGGCGATCCCGGATGGGGCGCCCGAGAGCCGATCGCCGATTCTCGGAGCGCGTGGGCAAGCTCCGCTTGCGCCGTTCGATGGAGAAAGGGAGTTTTTTCCCATTCCTGACAGCCTGTCAGGCGACCGGATACGTCAAGATCGGCGGCGGCCGCGACACCGCTGAGGCGATTCTGCCCTTCGCACTGGTGACGAGGCGTAGCAAGATGATCAGGCAAGAAACAAGCCAGGGAACGCATCCATGCAATTTGTCCTCATTGATTTCGAAAACGTCCAGCCTGCCAACCTCGACGGCCTGAAGAAAGGCCTGCACCATATCCGTGTCTTCGTCGGCGAAAGCCAGTCGAAGATCTCGCTCGGTACCGCGAAAGCCTTGCAGAGCTTCGGCAGCGACGCGGACTACGTCCAGATCGCGGGCAGCGGCTCCAACGCGCTCGACTTTCACCTTGCGTTCTATCTTGGGCGCCTGTCGCTGCTGCATCCGCAGGCCAGCTTCGTCATCGTCTCGAAAGACACCGGCTTCGATCCGCTCGTCAAGCACCTCAACCGGTTGGGTACTGCGTGCCGTCGCGTGGCGTCCATCGCCACGGCAGCTGGTGTGACGCCGAAAGCGGCGCCGGCCGACAAAGCGA
>JAAFHE010000699.1 GCA_013298265.1 Lysobacterales bacterium
TCCGGGTATCGACTCCCGCAGTGCCTGGCGCGGCTCTATTTGTCGCCGTAGCGCTGCCGCAGAAACTCCAGATACGCGCGCAGTCCTTGCGCCTCGCCGCCCTTGGGCTTGCCGGGGCGTTCGCCGTCGTTCCACGAATACACGTCCAGGTGCGCCCACGGAATCGTGTCGGCGACGAAGCGCTCGAGGTAGAGCGCGGCGGTGACGGCGCCGGCGTGGCGCGAAGGACCGGCGTTGGCGATATCCGCGATGCCGGACTCGAGCAGGGTGAGGTAGGGGCGATGCAGCGGCATGCGCCAGAGCGGATCCTGCTGCGCGATGCCGGCGTCGAGTAGCTGCTGCGCGATGTCGTCGCGGTTGCAGAACAGCGCCGGCAGGTCGGGGCCGAGCGCGACGCGCGCCGCGCCCGTGAGCGTGGCGAAGTCGAGGATCAGGTCGGGCTTCTGCTCGGTCGCGTAGGCGAGTGCATCACAGAGCACGAGGCGGCCTTCGGCGTCGGTGTTGTCGATTTCGACGGTGAGGCCGGAGCGCGTGGTGATGACTTCGCCGGGGCGATAGGCGTTGCCGGCGACAGCGTTCTCGACGGCGGGGATCAGCAGGGTCAGGCGCACGGGCAGCTTGGCTTGCATCACCAGCCCGGCCAGCGCGATCGCGTGTGCGGCGCCGCCCATGTCCTTTTTCATCCAGCGCATGCCGTCAGCGGGCTTGAGGTCCAGGCCGCCGGTATCGAAGCACACGCCCTTGCCGACGATGACGAGGTGCGGGCCTTTCTTGCCCCAGCTCAGTTCGCCCAGGCGCGGCGGCCGATGGCTCGCGCGACCGACGGCGTGGATGGTCGGAAAGTTGTTCTTGAGCAGCGCATCGCCCACCCATTCGCGGTACTTCGCGCCATGCGCCTTGCCGAGGTCGCGCATCGCGGCGCAAAGCTGCTCCGGACCCATGTCCTCGCTCGGCGTGTTGATCAGGTCGCGCACACGCGTCGCGGCCTCGACCAGCGGCGCGACCGCGGCGATCACCGCGGCGTCGACGGCAAGCTGAGCCGGCGCGCGGCGCGCCTTCTTGTAGCGCGTGAACTGGTAGGCGCCCAGCGCCCAGCCCAGCGCGACGCGCGGCAGGTCGACGACCTCGTTGCCGAAACGATAGTCACCGGGCGGCAGACGCTGCGGCAGGCTGGACAGCGCGTAGATATCGTCAGGCCGCCCGATGCCCAACAGGATGCAGCGCAGGCTGCCGTCGTCGGCGGGCACGTTGACCAGGCTACCGGCGTCGGCCTTGAAGCCCTGCGCCTCGACCCAGCGCCGCGCTTTTGCGCCGAGCGCTTTCAGATGCGCCTCGAGCGTGTCCGGGGTCAGCGCGATCAGCTCGATCGCACGGCTGTTGCGGCGCAATTCGGTCAGTCCTTGCATACGATTCCTAAGCTTCGGTGGCGGGGCGGTGACGGGTCTTGAGTAGTGTGCGTGGAACTCAGGCTGCGAGCTTCAGATCCAGCCAGTCGGCCAGTTCGGACAGATCGCGGAATTCGAAATCCGGTCGCTGCGGCTGCAACCAGGCCTGGCCGTGGCGGTTCAGCCACGCGCTGGGCAGGCCCGCGCCGCGCGCGCCGTGCACGTCCAGCAGCGGGTCGTCACCGACATGCAGCACATGTTCGGGCGCGATACCGAGCCGGCGGCAGGCTTCGTGGAAGATCGACGGTTCCGGCTTGGCCGCGCCGAATTCGCGCGCGGTCACGCAGTCGGCGAACAGATGGCGCAGGCCGATGCGGCGCAGATCGGCATTGCCGTTGGACAGGCTGATCAGCGGCAGGCGCGCGGCGAGGCGCTGCAGCGCGGGCAAGGCGTCGGCGTAGAGTTCGACCTCGTTGCGTGCCGCGTAGAACGCCTCGAATGCAGCATCGACGATGTCCTCGCCATAGCCGTGCGGCCGCAGCGCCGTCGTCAGACTGAGCTTGCGCTGCGCGGTGTAGTCGTGGGCGAGATGCGGGTTCTCGGTCGCGATGCGGTCGCGCAGGACGCGCATCGATGCGATCGGATAGGCCGCCGCCACGGGCGGACAATGCCGCAGCAGCCAGTCGTGCAGGCGCTGTTCGGCGCGCAGCACGATGGGCGCTATCGGCCAGAGCGTGTCGTCGAGGTCGAGACTGATCGCCTTGATCTGCATCTACGGATCAGCCGCCGCTGGGGTCCCCGGCCTTGGCGTCGGTCTTGCCCTTGGCTTTGGTGTCGGCTTTCTTGGCCGCGGCCTTCTTGTCGCGCGATTCGGCGGCTTGCGCCTTGGCGTCCTGGGTCAGGGTCGACGTCGGTGCGACGCGGCCCAGCGCGGCGGCGGTAGCGGCCGGCGCGGAGATCGGCGTTTCGTTGACCTTGGCCTCGATCATGGCCAGGCGTGCCTCGTCGCCGGCCTTCAACGCAAGGCCATCCGCATACGGCACGAGCTGGCGCTTGAGCAGGGTCGCGCGAGCCGGCGGCGTGTCGAGCCAGGCGATGAACTCCTTGACCGCCGCGGCGTTCGTGCCGTCTTCGCGTAGCGCGACATAGACCGGCGTGTACAGCGGATAGCTGCCGTCGCGCACGCTCGCGGTCGACGGCACCACGCCTTCGACGTTGAGCAGCTTTAGCTTGGGATTGCCGGCCGTGTTGGACAGCGTGCTGACGCCCAGGCCCGACGGATCGAGCGTGACGCCTTCTTCGAGCTTGGAGGTGTTGAGATATACGCGCGGTACGGCCACGCGCTGGTCGCCGTTGCGGAAGATCAGCCAGCGCAGCGCGTATTCCACGCCGTCGAGCGGACCGGCGACGGCATACATGTTGATGCCCTTGTCCTTGCCGCCGAGCATCTTCCAGTTGTCGGCGCGACCGTAGTAGACGCGCCAGATATCCTTGATCGAGATGCTCGAAACCGGGTTTGCCGGCGAGGTGATCATGACCAGGCCGTCCCAGGCCACCGGTATGAAGG
>JAAFHE010000007.1:0-3533 GCA_013298265.1 Lysobacterales bacterium
CGGTACCCTGCGCGGGGCGACGACGGGTGCGTTCAGTGCGGCGATCAGCTTCGGCATCGGCAACGCTTTCTACGGCCAGGAGATGACCGCGGCGCTGAGCGCGCAGCGCGCGCTGGCCCATGCCGCTGCCGGCGGCTTCACGCAGGCAATCAACGGCGGCAATTTCGGTCACGGATTCGTTTCCGCCGGAGTATCGACAACGTTCGAACCGCTGATCGACACCGGAAGCACGGCAGCCGATGCGGCATTGCACGCGATCGTCGGAGGGAGTGCATCTGAATTGAGTGGGGGGAAATTTGCAAATGGAGCAGTAACGGCGCTATTCAGCTATGCCTTCAACGCGGCATCACATGCGGTGGACCGAAAAGCGGCACGCGAACGGTCTGAAGTAGACAAGCTGGTTCAGAAGCAGATAGATATATACAACCCGAAGTCGGTTTCCGAAGATGCCGAATACGCCGGCGCAATCTACAAGCTCGGCGGAAAAATTCGGGCTACACCGGCTGTGAAGGCGCCTTGTCCCGGTAAATCGTGTTCGGTCGAGACTTCCCACGCGTTGAATCTCGTCCCCGAGGGTGCGCGTATCCTGGCCGACTGGCATACCCATGGCAACATGCCCATCGGCGACGAAAGTCGCTACAGCTTTTCGTTCAAGGACTTCGATGCCATCGGCGAAACTCTTGATCAACTCAACAGCCGCGGTCAGACCGATTACATCGGCGCTTACGTTGGAACAGCAAGCGGCCATATCCGCTTTTTTCCGAGTTCGGCCTGGCCGCCACCACTGGAAGATCCTTATTCCGCATTGATAACAATTCGCAAGGGAAAAACCTGGGCGGAGGAAACGAAATGATGCTTGGTCTGTCGTTCCTGCTGGTTACGATGGCGGCTGTGCCGACGCCTTATGAGAAGATTTCGATACGTTGCGCCAACGCCGTTGCGAAAACCGTCGCATATGTGCAGTCGGAGGAAGCGCGGAGGGAGGGAAAAGGCACGGTTGTAGGCGGCGCAACGGCCTACGACCGGGCGCTGTGTGTTCAATCGAGAAAGGTTCCTGAGAGGACTTTCGTCTCACTGGTGCAGTCGAAAAAGCCGTCGATGGACGGCCTCGTCTATGTCGTCGAACCTTCGGGAGAAGTTCGGACGGCGCGCAGTGTGCCGTGTGACGAGAGCCCCAGTCCGAACGTCTGCGAGTGAGACTGTGTCGCTAGCCGTATTGGCGGCTCGGCCAGCGCAATGTCGCCGGTTGGTCGGTATGTCGGGGGACGGATGGCGCGCTCGGCCGGGTTGTTGTGTGTGTCTTGAAAGGTGTCATCGGTTCGTCGGTGGAAAACCGACCCGGCCAACTCTCGCTCCGGCCGGAAGCACAAGGGGCGGTTCATGAGGCAACAGTGGACTGAAGCACTTCTTGAAACTGCCTCGCAGGAGGTCAGCGCGCTACGCTGGCTGCAACGTGAGTAAACACTTAGCAGGTCTCGAAACGTCGTGGTGGAAGCCGACCCGCCACAATAACGGGGAAGGTTGTCGTCATCGGATAAGCGAGCGAGGAACACATCCGAGGATTCCACCGGGGTAGTGGTGGCGGCACGCGTAGCAGTGATCGATCACGCAACAAGGCAAGTCCGTACTGGTGATCGATGGCAATCGGGCAACGGTGACCTCGCGAGAGGTGGCGCTGGCCCGACCGGGCATTGGGGGGCGCAGCAGCAGGGCTACCTGCGTACCGCAGTGGCCATCGCGATCTCGGTCTACACGGCCGGCGCCGTCTCACCGGCGGTCGCGGGCGGCACAGGCTCGTTCATGGGCCTGACCGTGACCAGTGCCAATGCCGGCGCGGTCGTGATGGCCGGCGGTTTCGCAGCCGGTGCCGTGCAGACCGGTACCCTGCGCGGGGCGACGACGGGTGCGTTCAGTGCGGCGATCAGCTTCGGCATCGGCAACGCTTTCTACGGCCAGGAGATGACCGCGGCGCTGAGCGCGCAGCGCGCGCTGGCCCATGCCGCCGCAGGCGGTTTCACCCAAGCGATCAATGGTGGCAACTTCGGCCATGGATTCGTTTCGGCCGGCATCTCCACGACTTTCGAGCCTCTGATCGATACCGGAAATGCTGCGGCCGATGCGACGCTGCACGCCATGCTGGGCGGAACGGCTTCCGAACTCAGCGGCGGCAAGTTTGCGAACGGCGCGATGACTGCGTTGATGTCCTATGCGTTCAATCAACTGGCGCATCCCAGAACGCCAAAAAACCTGGCGAAGTTTCTGGAAGGAGAGTTCATCGACGACGGAACGCAGGGTGTTGACCTTAATGCATTTGATCCACAAGTTCCTGAGGACAACTATGCGGTGGCGACAAGATTCCCGAAGATCCCGGGTGTCGTGATGATCGGCGCGCACGGGGACCTCACGGGCTCGAACATTCTTCTTGATACCCGGTTCGGCGTCGCAGTACGGTATCCCGCGAGCGACGTGGCGCGCGACCTCGTGGCCAAAGGGCTGGAGGTCGGTGACCACATCGTGGTCGCCGGGTGCAACACGGCCAGCAATGGATTTACACGTGCACTGCGGCGCGAGCTGGTCGCGCGAGGCTATTTCAACCCGATTACCGGCACCAACGCCTCCACATCGTTCGCACGCCGTACCGAGACGCAGGGCAGCCGCACGACGACGACGATGTACTTCCCCAACATGGATGCGGACCCCAAAGGCAGGTCCACGTCACCTCGCGTGAGCTGGTCGACGATCGGGGGGCAATAGTGCTCAATGGCTATTCGCAATTTGTACCTGGAGGTCGAGTCGTGAAGAGATTCGCACGTAGTGCGCTGTTTCTGGTGGCATCAGGAGCTTTCGTGTCCGTGTCGGCTTCGGAGCTTCCCGAAGCCAGCGCCATCGCCCGCAGCTATGCGGGCGATGCCTGTGCCAATACCGCCATCGTTCGAATGGACGACGCATACAAGGCATTCACCGAGTCTGAAAGAGCACGCGCCGACGGGAAGCCGGATCAGGCTCAGCTATACGCCGCGTGCGCGATCCAGCTCGGTGGTGCCGCCGCCCTCTACAATTTCGGTTCCCGCTTCCGGGAAACCGGTGATGAACGCGCATTGGACTATCTGCTCGCCGGCGCGTTGCTCGGCAGCCGGCGGGCGCAGCGGGAATCGGGCGAGTTGTTGCTGAAGTCGGCCGTGTCGGAGCGCCAGCGGCTGATCGCCCTCAACCTTCTCGTGAGGTCGCAGGAGGGATGCGAGGGAGCAGACAATCTCGTCTTGCTGGAATATGCCGAATCGTCCGGCTATCCACCCGCGGTGGTCGCAGCCCATACATGGCTGCGCGTAAATCTGGAAGAGATCAAGCGTTCGGGTAAGGCGTCCGGTTATTTCTCCGGATGGCTGCGAAATCTGGAGAAAACCATGACCGAAGCCATGCGGCGGCAGTCCGAAGCGGCTGCGAAGACACTACTGGAGGACCGCAGGGCTTGCGGACAATAGGGCGCGGCTCAGGATCCGCGAGTCGACAACTCGTCCGGCCAGGGGGGGGGG
>JAAFHE010000007.1:3543-18008 GCA_013298265.1 Lysobacterales bacterium
AATGGTTTGATCGGACCCGAAAACAAACAGCAGTGGAGTTGCAGTGCCATGTGCGTCCTGCGCGCGGTTCCTCGCGGTTGCCCTGGCCTGCGCTTTTCCAGCACACGCCTCGGCGCTGCCATGGGAAGCATGGTCGAGCCCGTCGGCGCTGACTCCGCTCGATGCGCGCGAGCAGGTGCTGGAATGCTCGAGCTACTGCCCTGGTGGCTGCCGCTACGACCGCGACAGGGCCGGGCCGGAAGGCCTGCCGGCGAATGGCACCCTGACCGCAGCCTGTGTCGCGGCGCCGCCGGCGAACAGATCGTCTTCGGCTGTCGTGCTCTGGGCGCGTTCATGCGCATCTGGGCGTGTTGTCGTGTCTGGATCCGGCGATCGGTGTGCGTTTCTATGTCGACCGTTCCACTGTGCCGACGCTGGATTTGCCGCTGAACACGCTGGTCAACGGCAGCACGCCGCCTTTCGTGGCGGGACTGGTGCGCGGTCGCGTGGGTTCGAGCGGCGGCTTCGTCGGCTACGTGCCGAGCACGCATGCGCAGGGACTGCGCATCGCGCTCAGCAATGCGGCCAGGACGCCGAATGCCTGCACCGGCAATGCCGATCATCTGCTCTGGTATCAGTTCACCTACCACCGGCTGCCGCCGGGCGCGGCCGTGACGAGTTTCACGCCGCAGGCGTGCTTGCGAGCTGGTTTGCGGCGAGCGGCATGAGCGATGCGGCGTCGGCGGATCGGCGGCGCGCGGCATCCGGACTCCACCATACCCCGCGACACAACCTGTAACGTTCGGGCACAATCTGGGCGTCCAGTCCCCGGTCCACTCATGTCCGACGTCGGCGATGTAACCCAATTGCTGCAGGCCTGGCGCGGTGGCGACCGCCTCGCGCTGGAGCGGCTGATGCCGCGGCTGTACGACACCCTGCGCGAGATGGCGTCGATGCGTCTGCGGCGCGAAGGCGCGCAGCAGACCCTGGAACCGACCGCGCTGGTGCACGAAGCGCTGGTGCGGCTGCTCGGCGCCGACACCGACTGGCAGAACCGCGCGCATTTTCTTGCGCTTGCGGCCATGCATATGCGCTCGGTGCTCGTGGATCAGGCACGTTCGCGCCTGTCGGCCAAGCGCGGCGGCGACATCGTCGTCGTCACGCTCAGTCACGCGGAAGCCTGCGAAGGCCAGCGCATCGAACTGGACCTGATCGCCTTGGATCAGGCCCTGAACCAGCTCCACGACGAGGACCAGCGCGTCGCGCGCATCGTCGAGATGAGTTACTTCGCCGGCATGGAGCGCGAGGAGATCGCGGCCGTGGTCGGCATCTCCGTGCCGACCGTGGATCGCGACCTGCGCTTTGCGCGGGCCTGGCTCAATCGCGTCCTGAGCTGACCGCGGCCATGGCCACCGGGTCGCGCTTTGCGCAGCTGCGCCGGCTATTCGAGGAAGTCTGCGACCTCGCGCCCGAAGCGCGTCTGGCCCATCTGCGCCAGAGCGGGGAAAGCACCGACGTCGTCGCCGAAGTCGAGGCGCTGATCGCCGCGGAGACACGCGGGCTGAGCCGCGTCGTGACGCCGGTCGCCGCGATCCTTGCGCAGCTACCTGAAACCGAGCTCGGTCTCGGTGATCGCGTCGGTGCTTACCGGCTCGTGGAAAAGCTCGCGAGCGGCGGGATGGGCACGGTCTACCGCGCCGAGCGCGCTGATGGCCACTTCCAGCAGCAGGCGGCGATCAAGCTGCTGCGTGGAATACCGACCGAGGACGCGCTGTCGCTGCTGGCGGCGGAACGGCAGATCCTCGCCGGTCTGCAGCATCCGCACATCGCGCGCCTGCTCGACGGCGGCGCGACGCCGGGCGGCCAGCCCTACCTCGTGATGGAGTTCGTCGAAGGCATCGCGATCGATCGCTGGTGCGCCGAGCACGGCCTGCGCCTGAAGGCGCGGCTGCGGCTGTTCCGCAATGTCTGCCGCGCGGTCGCGTTCGCGCACCAGCGCCTGATCGTGCATTGCGACCTGAAGCCCTCGAATGTGCTGGTGCGTGCCGACGGTGCGCCGGTGCTGCTCGATTTCGGTATCGCGCGCGCGCTGGACCGCACGAGCACGCGGCCCGGCGATGCGTATTACACGCCGGGTTATGCCAGTCCCGAGCAGATGGCCGGCGCGCCGGTCAGCGTGGTCAGTGACGTGTACTCGCTGGGCCTGATCCTGTTCGAGCTGGTCAGCGGCCGCAAGGCGCGGCTGGATGCGAACGACCGCACGGTCACCCTTCTGTCGCATGGGCAGCGCCGTGCCAGCGAACTGGCCGGCGAGCAGTGCACCTGGCGTCGCGAGCTGCACGGTGATATCGACGCCATCATCCAGCGTGCGACCTCGCAGCATCCGGGCCTGCGTTATGCCTCGGCCGACGCGCTCGCGTCTGACATCGAGCGGCATCTCGACAAGAAGACGGTGTATGCGCGCGCACCGACCTTGCGCTATCGCCTGGGCCGCCTGGCGCGGCGGCGCTGGCCCCTGTTCACGGCCGGTGCGGCGATCGTGGTCATGGCGGCGGGCTTCAGCGTGAGCCTGATCAATGAGCGCGACCGGGCGCTTGCGGCGGAAATAGAGGCGCGCGGTCAGCGCGACCGTGCGCTTGCGGCGGAACGCCAGGCGCTCAGTCAGGCCGAAACGGCGAAGCAGGTCAGCGCATTCCTGATTTCGATCTTCGAGTTCGCGAATCCGGAGAAGAACACCAAGCAGCGCGATGTCCGAGCCCGCGACATGCTGGAGGAAGGCACACGCAAGCTCGCGGCCAGCCTGAACGACCGGCCCGACGTCAAGGGTCGTCTGCTGGGTGTTCTGGCGCGGGCGTGGGACCAGGCCGGTGAGCCCAAGCGAGCGATGGAGCTGTATCGCGACAGCATCGCGCAATGGCAGCAGGCCGGCGCGTCGTTCGATGCCGAGCGCGCGCGCATGCTGGCCGATCTCGCGGTGATGGAGACGAACAACGGGCGCAGGTTCGACGCGGAAAAGACCGCCCAGGAAGCGCTGGCCCTGCGTCAAGCCGCGACGCCGCCGGACGAGTCGGAGCTGGCGGACTCCTGGAACACGCTGGGCCTCGTGGTGCGCGGTATCGGCGGCCGTGACGCCGAAGCCGAGAGCTATCTCAAGCGTGCGCTGGAAGTGCGCCGACAGATGGGGGGCAATACGCTGGCCATAATGCACAACCTGGCCGGTGTCTACGCCAACCAGGGCAAGCTCGACGAAGCGATCGCCATGCACGAGCAGGTCCTGGCCGCCAAGCGCACGCTCTACGGCACCGATGAACATCCGTCCGTGCTGCACAGCCTGGACGGCTACGCCCGTGCGCTCGCCGGCAAGAAGCGCTACGACGAGGCGGTCGCGATGCAGCAGCAGGCGCTGGCGCTGCGCTTGCGCTTCGCCGGCAGCGAGAGCGACGGTGTGGCGGTGAGCTACACCGATCTGGGCTGGGTGCTGCAGGATGCCGGCCGCTACGCTGAAGCGATCCAGGCATTGCGTGAGTCGCTGCGCCTGCGCCGGACCGATCCGAATACCGTGCCGGCCAATCTGGTGCAGGCAGTGAACAATCTCGGTGTGGCGCTGGAGGAAACCGGTGACTTGGCCGCGGCCGAGCCGCTGCTGCGTGAGTCGCTGCGCCTGCGGCGGCAGATTTTTCCCGACGACGACGCGGCTGTGCTGCGCGGCGAGCACAACCTCGCGCGTTTGCTGCTGCGTCGTGGACAGATGGAAGAAGCCCGGCCGCTGGTGGAGCATTCGCTGGCCGGCCGTCGCGCGCGGCTCAGCGCAACCCATATCGATCTCGGACGCTCGCTGCTGCTGCGGGTCGAATTGCTGCGTCGCGAAGGCAAGCTGGGCGATGCCGAAGCCGCGCTGGCGGAGCTCGACGCGGCGCAGGTGCAGGCGGACGGCAGTCTGCGTGGACAGCGCGAGCGCGAGCGCGCGCGGCTCGCCGTTGCGCGACGCCAGCCCGACGCCGCGCTGGCCGCCTTTCGTGCCGAGTACGCGTTGTTCGTCGAGCACTACGGCGAGCGCCATCCGCTGACGGCGGCGGCGGCGCTGGACCTCGCCGAGGCGCTTCGGACCGGTGGCGACGCCGCGGCGGCTAAAGCGCTGGTCGATGCCAACGCCGCCCCGATCGAACAGACCTTCACGGTAGGCTCGAGCGAGCGGCGCCGGCTGAAGGCCCTGCGCGGCCGCTCGTAGCGGGTGCTGCGACGGCCTGTCCGGTCCTGCTTCGCCGCCTCAAGCGGCGGCAAGGCCGCCTGGGCGTGCACCGGTCGGGCGCTGTGTGCCGGCACGTCTGCCGGGCGACTTTCCGCGGCGCTTCGGCGACAATAGCGCCCCTTTGCGGCAGCCCCGGCCCGCCCGGGCCCGGTTTTCTGCACCGGCCGCCGCCACCGCTTTTCTTTCCGCCGGGTCTACCCATGTCTAGCCGTCAAGAACTCGCCAACGCCATCCGTGCGCTGTCCATGGATGCGGTCGAAGCTGCCAAATCCGGCCATCCGGGCATGCCCATGGGCATGGCCGACATCGCCGAAGTGCTGTGGAACGATTTCCTGAGCCACAACCCGAAGAACCCGGACTGGTTCAACCGCGACCGCTTCGTGCTGTCCAACGGCCACGGTTCGATGCTGCTGTATTCGCTGCTGCACCTGACCGGTTACGACCTGCCGATCGAAGAGCTGAAGCATTTCCGCCAGCTGCATTCGCGCACCGCCGGTCACCCGGAGCGGCACGAAACCCCCGGCGTGGAAACCACGACGGGTCCGCTGGGACAGGGACTGGCCAACGCGGTCGGCATGGCACTCGCGGAAAAAGTCCTGGCCGTTCGCTTCAACCGTCCCGACCACGCGATCGTCGACCATACGACGTATGTGTTCCTCGGCGACGGCTGCCTCATGGAAGGCATCTCGCACGAGGTCTGCTCGCTCGCCGGCACCTTCAAGCTCGGCAAGCTGATCGCGCTCTACGACGACAACAACATCTCCATCGACGGCAAGGTCGGCGGCTGGTTCACCGACGACACGACCCGGCGCTTCGAAGCCTATGGCTGGAACGTACTGCACGTCGATGGCCATGATGCGGCTGCGATCAGGTCAGCCATCGTCTCGGCCCGCAGCGACGCCGACAAGCCGACGCTGATCCGTTGCAAGACCATCATCGGCTACGGCGCGCCGAACAAGCAGAACACGGAAGGTGCGCACGGCGCGCCGCTGGGCAAGGACGAGATCGCGCTCACGCGCGAAAAGCTGGGCTGGCACCACGCCCCGTTCGTTGTGCCCGAGGATATCTACGCGGCCTGGAACGCCCAGGCCAAGGGTGCCGAGCGCGAAGCGAACTGGAACGCGCTGTTCGATCGCTACCGCACCGCGTTTCCGGAACTGGCGGCCGAGTTTGAACGCCGCGTCAAGGGC
Organism: Lysobacterales bacterium; assembly: GCA_013298265.1. Taxonomy (GTDB): domain Bacteria; phylum Pseudomonadota; class Gammaproteobacteria; order Xanthomonadales; family Rhodanobacteraceae; genus Tahibacter. The sequence continues at coordinate 8,962 of JAAFHE010000007.1, forward strand.
GAGCTGCCGGCCGACTGGGCTGCGCACGCGGACGCCTACGTGGCGAAACTGCAGGCCGAAGGTCCGGTCGTCGCGTCGCGCAAGGCCTCACAGATGGCGCTGGATGCGTTCGGTCCCCTGCTGCCGGAACTGATCGGCGGATCGGCCGACCTGGCCCATTCCAATCTGACTTTGTGGAAAGGTTCCAAGGACGTCAATTCCGGCGACGCCAACGCGAACTACATCTACTTCGGCGTGCGCGAGTTCGGCATGACCGCGATCGCCAACGGCATGGCGCTGCACGGCGGCTTCATTCCGTACGACGCGACCTTCCTGGTCTTTTCCGACTACGCGCGCAATGCCGTGCGCATGTCGGCGCTGATCCCGGCGCATGCGATCCACGTCTATACGCACGACTCCATCGGTCTGGGCGAAGACGGCCCGACGCACCAGCCGATCGAACATCTGGCCAGCCTGCGCTACATCCCGAACAACCGCGTCTGGCGGCCCTGCGACGCGGTCGAATCGGCGATCAGCTGGAGGTCCGCGATAGAGCGCAAGTCCGGTCCGTCCTGCCTCGTGTTCTCGCGCCAGAACCTGCAGCACCAGCTGCGCACCAACGAGCAGCTCGCCGACGTGGCGCGCGGCGGCTACGTGCTCAGCGAGCCGAACGATGCGAAATTCCAGGCCATCCTGATCGCGACCGGCTCGGAAGTCGGCCTCGCGATGGATGCCATGCGCACGCTGGAACTGCAGGGCGTGCGTGTACGCGTCGTGTCGATGCCGTGCACCGAGGAATTCGACGCGCAGCCGGCCGAATACCGCGAGGCCGTGCTGCCGTCCTGGTGCCGCGCGCGTATCGCGATCGAAGCGGCGCATCCGGATTTCTGGCGCAAGTACGTCGGCCTCGATGGCGAAGTCATCGGCATCGCGAGCTTCGGCGCATCGGCGCCGGCGGACAAGCTGTTCGCGTATTTCGGCTTCAGCGTGGAGCGCATCGTCGACGCGGTGAAGGCGCGCCTCTGACATGGCGGCGTTCGAGACGGAACGTGTGCTGGCTGTGCGGCACTGGAACGAACACCTGTTCAGTTTCACGTGCACGCGCGACGCAGGACTGCGCTTCGAGAACGGCCAGTTCCTCATGATCGGCCTGATGGTCGAGGGGCGGCCGCTGGTGCGCGCGTACAGCGTCGCCAGCGCCAACTACGAGGAGCACCTGGAGTTCTTCAGCATCAAGGTGCCGAACGGTCCGCTCACCTCGCGCCTGCAGCACCTGAAGGAAGGCGACGAGATCCTGATCAGCCGCAAGCCCACCGGCACGCTGCTGCTGACGGATCTCAAGCCCGGACGTCATCTGTACCTGCTGTCGACGGGAACGGGCCTGGCCCCGTTCCTGTCGGTGATCCGCGATCCGGAAACCTACGAGCGCTTCGGCAAGGTCGTGCTGACCCACGGTGTGCGCAACGTCGACGATCTGGCCTATCGCGACTACATCGAGCAGGAATTGCCGCAGCACGAATACCTCGGCGAGATGGTGCGCGAGAAGTTGCTGTACTACCCGACCGTCACGCGCGAGCCGTTCCACCATCAGGGCCGCCTCGACGAACTGCTGGCCAGCGGCAAGCTCAGCGCCGACCTAGGCCTGCCGCCGCTTGATGTGGCCAACGACCGCGCGATGATCTGCGGCAGCCCGGCCATGCTGTCGTCGCTATCGCAGCTGCTGGACAGTCGCGGCTTCCAGGTCTCCCCGCGTATCGGCACGCCGGGTGACTATGTGATCGAGCGTGCGTTTGTGGAGAAGTAGCGCCCATCGTCGTGCCGCGGCAGATGCCTGCCCGGCGCCGTTGAAGCAACAGGACGCGTCGACGATGGCGGCAGTCGGCGCGGCGGGCCGGGAAACCGGTCTCGTCGAACGCCGGTAGTTCGTTTCGTTCCTGTTGCCGGGGCTCCTGATACGGCAATCTACGGCGTCATACTTGTACGCTGCGACGGTCTCATCCATGAGCTCTTCCGACCTGTCTGCCCGATCCGTATGGTCGTCCCCATGGGGCTGGTATCTGGCGGCGCTGCTGCCGATCTGGACCGGCTACTTCATGTACAAGGTGGAAGCGAGCGAACACGAGCGGCTGCGCCTGTATAGTCCGGTCCAGGCGGTTGGCGAATTCGTGAGCGCCGAGTGCGTCCGGCCTCGCAAGCGCAGCTATCAGGAGTACTGGCTGACGACGACGTATGCGTTCGTCGCCGCCGGCTACGTGAGCTACGAGGAGCAGACAACCCCGGAACCGCGGTCCGCGCCGACGTTCAAGGCAGTGGACTGGGTCCAGTATTCATCCCAGTCCGAATGCGAGACCGCTTTGTCCGTCGTACGCTCGGCGAAAGCGCCGCACCCGGTCTGGTTCGAAAAAGGCCATCCACATTCGTCGAAGACGACGCTGGAGGAACCGGACAGCACGCGCTTTTTCTGGATTTGGCTGGGTGCGATACCGCTGGTCCTGACCGGCGTCATCCTGAGCCTGCGACGGCGTTCCCGGTCCGGCTGAGACACCTACGCTGCGGCACACCGGCAGTGCCTCGGCGGCGAAGCGTTCCTGCTCTCCGTCGCGGCGCAAGATCCCGCTGGTTCTGTGGTCATCTTGCGTGTCAACTGATTACGTGCGTAAATGCATCAACTGTTTACGTGTGTAATCAAAATGCCCATCAGCGAAGCTGAAAGCGCGGTCATGCAGGTGCTGTGGTTACGGCATCCGCTGGCCGCCGAGGAAATCGTCGCCGCGCTAGGCGATGCGCGGCAATGGCAGGAAGCGACCGTGAAGACCCTGCTGAACCGCCTGCTCAACAAGGGTGCTATCGCTGCGGTCAAGGACGGCCGGCGCTATCTCTACAGCCCGGTACTGCAGCGAGACGCGTATGTGCACGAGCAGAGCAAGGACCTGCTCGACCGCCTGTTCGGTGGCCGCATCGCGCCGCTGGTCGCGCACTTCTCGGCGCAGCGCAAACTCAGCAAGAAAGACATTGCCGAACTCAAGCGACTGATTGCGGAGCTGCCCGATGAGCATTGAGGGTCTGCGCGGGTTGTTCGCGATGAACGTCTCGCTCAGCGTTGCGCTGATCGCGGTACTGCTGCTGCGCGGCTTACTGCGTCGCCACTCCGGTGCGGAAGTCGCGTACGCGAGCTGGTTGCTGGTTCCGCTGGCTGCGGCCGCAGCGCTGCTGCCGACGGGAACCGGTGGTGCATACCGCGTGCTGCTCGACGTGACGCCCGGCGCCACCGCGGTGCAGGTGCTGCAGGCGTCGAGCGACGCCATCGCCGGTTGGCCGAGCTTGCCGCTGCTGGCGCTGTGGGGTTGCGGCGCCGTGGCCACCGCGCTGCTGTTCGCCGCGCAGCAGCGCAGCTTTGCGCGTGCGCTAGGACGTCCGCTGCGCGGCCGGCTGCGCGAGGGCGGGGCCGGCCCCTGCGTGGCTGGACTGCTGCGTCCCTGCATCGTGCTGCCGACGGCGTTCCGGTGGCGCTATAGCTGGCGCGAACGGCGCCTGATCCTGGCCCACGAGATCGCCCATCTGCGCGGCGGCGATCTTTATGCCAACGCGCTGGGCGCGTTGCTGCGCTGCCTGTTCTGGTTCAACCCATTGCTGCATCTGGCCTGCGCTCGATTCCGGCTTGACCAGGAGCTGGCCTGCGATGCGCGTGTGCTCGCGCGATTTCCGGAAGCGCGCCGGTCCTATGCCGGTGCGATGTTGAAGACCCAGCTTGGCGGCGCCGGTGCTACGGACAGCACGGGACCGCTCGGCTGCGGCTGGCACAACCCCCATCCACTGAAGGAGAGAATCGCCATGTTGCATCATCCACTTCCGAGCTGGCCGCTGCGCCTGGGTGGCCGGCTCGTCGTCGCCGTATTCGGTGTCGCGACCGCGGCCGTGGTCTGGGCCGCCCAGTCCGGCGTCACCGTCGGCGCGGGATTCGTCGATGCCAGGGTCACGTTGCGCAGCGGCGACTTCGCGCATACGGCACGCATGATCAATCCGTTTGGTGAATCGTTCCTGGTCACGGCCAGCAGCGATGGTCAGGCCTGGCAGGCTGAATTCACGGCACGGCCCGAATCCGCCGGCACGATACGCCTGAGCGCCCGCGTGCAGCGCGACAACGACGTCGTCGCCACGCCCGAGATCGTGCTGCGTGACGGTGAGGCTGGCGGCATCAGCGTCGATGGCGTCGGTGGCAAGGGCGGCCTTGCCGTCGAGTTGTTGCTAAGGCGCAGCGACGGTGCGGTGCCGAAGGATTGGCCGGCGTCGACGCACCATTGAGCGCCCGAGCGCGAGGGAGGCGACGCTCTTGCGTCCTTCTCTCGCGCTTGGGTGTGTTGTCGCCGTTCGCGCTTCCGATATGCCGGCTGGCCGGGTTTCGCTTAGGCTCTGCGGACCTTTTGCGAGATTACCCGCCATGCGATCTGCTGCTGTACTGTTGGCCCTGTTCGCCAGTCCCGTGCTGGCCACCGAAGTGTCGCTGGACCTGCTGCATTTCGACGGCTTCGAGGCGCCTGCGCCGAGCGCGTTCCGGCTGGGCGCGCTGCTGTTGCGCGACCCGCACGTCTTCGTGCCGGTTCCGCTGGGGCCGGTCACGCTCTGCGCCGACGCGACCGACCTCGCCGATGTCGGGCTCAACCCGCAGATCGCCGCGAGTCTGGCGGCCGACGCGAATACCGACGGCCGTTATGACACGAGTCCGCTGCTGGTGTTCGATCCGTTGCGCGGCGACGGAGCGCCGGGACATGTCGTCAGCCGCAGCGGCGATTGCAGTGTCGCCACGCCGCTCCAATGCACGCCGGATACGCTGGCCGCGGCAACGCGGTCGTACCGCGCGTTCACGTTGACCGGCAGCGACCGTTGCCTCGAACCACTGGCCGGCACGACCAGCACCTGGAGCGGCGCTGCCGCCGTGCCGCAGCCCGGCGGTCATTGCTACGCGACCACGGCCGCCGATCTGGTGCTGAGCGCAGGCGCGGTGACGATTCCGCTGTTCGATACCGCGTTCGGCGCACCCGTGCCCGCATCGACCGGCTCTACCGGGGGAGGCCTGCTGCGCGGTTTCCTGCGCGCGACGGACGCAGCGACGATCACGGTACCCGTCAACGGCAGCACGATGACGCTGGCGTCGCTGCTGCCCGGTGGCGCGGGCAGCTGTCGCGCGAATGTCGTTGGCGGCGTGGACACCTGGAACGGTGAAAGCGGCTGGTGGTTCTATTTCGAATTCCGCCAGGACGCGGCCACGCTGTAGTCGTCAGTTCAGTGCCTCGGCCGGTTGCAGTAGCGAGCCCAGTTCGGCCGGCGTAGCCGCGATCGCGTCGGCGCCGGCCTGTTCGAGCTCGTCGCGGCTGCCGAAGCCCCAGGCCACGCCGAGGCCGCGCACGCCGTTGCTGCGTGCGCCTTCGATGTCGAAATGGCGGTCGCCGATCATGACGGCCCGTGCCGGTGCGACATCGAAGTCAGCCAGTGCGCGCGCGATCATCTGCGCTTTCTCGGAATGCTGGCCGTCGCCGCTGGGACCATAGACTTCACGGAAATGGTGTCCGAACGGGAGGTGGTCGACGATGCGGCGTGCCTGCACGCGCATCTTGGTCGTGACGATCGCGAGCGTGTGGTCCGCGGCCGCGAGCGCTTCGACGAGGCTGGCAATGCCGGGGTAGACCTCGTGCTCGGTCCAGCCGACGCTGTCGAAACGCTCGCGGTAGTACGCGACGGCCTGTTCGACGCGCGCCGGGTCATTGCCGATGACGCGCGGGAAGCTCTGCCGCAACGGCGGACCTATCCAGCGGCGCAGTTCCTCCAGCGGCGGTGCGAGATGGCCAAGGCGATCGAACGCGTGGCGCAGGGAGCCGACGATGCCGGCTTCGGAATGGATCAGGGTGCCATCGAGATCGAACAGGACGAGCTGCATGCGAAGTTCCGTCAGCGGAAACGCCCTGAGATTGGGCGTCGACGCGCCGTCACAATGCGCCACGCACGAAACTTTGACCACGGTCGACGGGTGCAGCCGTCGTAGCGCATTCCCCGCGCCCGTGCCCCATCGACCATCCTCGATTCTCCATTCCCGATTCCCGATTCCCGCCTAAGGCTGGAAGCCGGCCCTGAAAATCATGTCGTTGCCACCGGCGCCGCGCGTCACGCTGATGCGGAATCCTTCAGCCGTCGCCGCATCGACGCTGACGGTAAAACCGTTCGCTGGCTCGGTCCACGATTCGCCGACCTTGAACATCGAGCCTTCGTTGTTCGACGTGGTTGCGGGCGGATTGGTGGCGTCCACGCTCCAGGCCGGTTCGCCGCGCGTGGTGTCGATGGAATGGATGATGACGGCGTCACCGGCGAGGTTGGCTTCGTACTTGCCGCCACGCTTGCGCGCCTCGATCGTGTAGTAACGCGTGGCAGGCGCGCCGGCGACGCGCACGATGATCATCTGCAGGTTGGTCGAGCCGATCAGGCTGGCGCGGTCGAGCAGCAGGTTCGAATACACGCCATCGACGTCGATGGTGCGCTTGCGCGCGGCGTCGATGAAGACGAGCTTGTCGCGCGACCAGGTGCTGATGTGCTTGGCGATGGCGCCGTACGTGGTGTCGTTCGCCGCGTTGCTCCAGGCGTCGCTCATCACGTCCCAGGGGTTGTCGTAGGGATTCGTGTCGCCATCGGAATTGTTCGCGTGCGGCAGGCCGTAGGCATGGCCCATCTCGTGGCTCAGCGGCGCGGAGTTGTTGAACGACCAGGGCGGGTTCCAGGTCGAGCTCCAGCACTTGTTGATGCCGTCGAGCGTGGCGCAGCGGCCGCCGCCCCAGGCGAAGCCGTCGAGATCGCCGTTGAACATCATGTTGACGCCCTGAAGGCCGCCATTCGCGGCGAAATTCACCGATGCGTCGGCTGCCGCAGTGCAGTCGTCGAATAGCTTGTTGAGGTTCGCGCTGCCGCCGCTGGGGACATAGAAGGAGCGCGGCTGCGGCAGCGTGAACCAGCCGTAGGCGGCGCTGCCGACGAGATTGATCTTGTTGTAGGACACTTCGCGCCAGTAGTGGTCGAGCTGGCCCGGGCTGTTGCCGTATTGGCCGCTGAAGAAGCTCAGCGGCTTCTGCTCGGTCGCGATGTCGCTGAACTTGCATAGCAGGGTGGCCCAGACCGTCGTCCCGGCGACGTTGGGCTGGTTGCCGTCGCGCTGCGGGTCGGCCGCTACGATGGCCTGCACGGCCAGGCCCTCCGTCGTGGCCGGCGCAGCCAGTTCGACCGCGACACGCTTGCCGGCCAGCGCGTAGACATCACCGGCGCCGATGCGTGCCTGCTGCGGATCCAGCGCGTAGCGCAGGCCCGCATCGTCGACCAGGGTCACGCGAAACTGGCTTTCCTGGCCGGTGACGGGATCCGGGTCGCCCCAGGTGAGTTCGAGGCGACCCTCGATCGGGGCGGCGAAGGCGCTGGTGCAAAGCAGCAGCGGACACAGGGACAACAGGCGCAGTGTGGTCATGGCAAACCGAGTCGGTGACGTTCTGGTGAGGTGCAACCTAAAGCCCTGGGGGTTTTGCGACTGTTAATTCGCCCGCGGATTGTGGTTGCGTAACGGTTTGCAACGCGGCGAGCCGACCGACGGCCGACGAATGGCGCAGGCCGGAGGCCGCGCGGCGCCGGGAACCGGGCGTCGCGCGAGCCGGCTGAAACTACGGGCCAGGCCCGCGGTGCCGGAATCGTCCGATGGCACCTCAGCTCGGGGGCCTCGCCCGAGCGTTCAGGCCCGCGCATTCAGGGCGGCGACGGCAGGCAGTTCCTTGCCTTCGAGAAACTCGAGGAAGGCGCCGCCGCCGGTCGAGATGTAACCGATGTCGGCCTGCACACCGTATTTCTCGACCGCCGCGAGGGTGTCGCCGCCGCCGGCGATCGAGAACGCGTCCGACGCGGCGATCGCCCTGGCCAGCGTTTCGGTGCCCTTGCCGAAGGCATCGAACTCGAACACGCCGACCGGACCGTTCCACACCACGCAGCCAGCCTTGGCGATCAGTGCGGCATAGCTGGCCGCGGTGCTTGGCCCGATGTCGAGAATCATGTCCTCGGCGCCGACCGCGTCGACCGCCTTGACCGTCGCGGCAGCGTCGGCAGCAAAGGCGGTCGCGACCACGACGTCGGTCGGGATCGGCACCTCGGCGCCACGTGCCTTGGCCTCGGCGATGATGCGGCGCGCGGTATCGAGCAGGTCGCTCTCGACCAGCGACTTGCCGACGCCGTAGCCGCTCGCGGCGATGAAGGTATTGGCGATGCCGCCGCCGACGATGAGCTGGTCTACCTTGCCGGTCAGCGTCTGCAGCAGTTCCAGCTTGGTCGATACCTTGGAGCCGGCGACGATGGCCAGTAGCGGGCGCTTCGGATTTTCCAGCGCCTTGGCCAGTGCATCGAGTTCGGCCATCAGCAACGGTCCGCCGCAGGCGACTTTCGCAGCCCGGATCGCGCCATGCGTCGACGCCTGCGCGCGGTGCGCGGTGCCGAACGCGTCCATGACGTACACGTCGCAGAGCGCGGCGTATTTCGCGCTGAGGTCGGCCGAATCCTTGGCTTCGCCGACGTTCATGCGGCAGTTTTCCAGCAGTACGACTTCGCCGGGCGCGACCTCGACGCCGTCGAGGTAGTCGCGCACGAGGCGGACTTCGCTGCGCAGTGCTTCCCTGAGCCAAGCCGCTACCGGCGCCAGCGAATCAGCCTCGGAAAACGCGCCTTCGCTCGGCCGGCCCAGGTGCGACATGACCAGGACGGCGGCGCCGGCATCGCGGGCCAGCGCGATCGTCGGCAGCGCCGCTTCGAGGCGCTGCGTCGCGGTGATGTGGCCATCCTTGAGCGGAACGTTCAGGTCTTCGCGGATCAGCACGCGCTTGCCGTGCAGGTCGAGGTCGGTCATGCGGAGTATGGACATGGGGGATCCCTGGTGGTCGGGCGGGTTGTCGGGCGGCAGCCTGGCTGCGCTCCGCTGCCCCTTGCAGCGGAGCGGCGAAAGCGGAGGATTACAGCGGCGCCGCACCGGCTTTGCAAATCGTGCGCGGCAGCCCGCCGGT
>JAAFHE010000070.1 GCA_013298265.1 Lysobacterales bacterium
CCCCGAGCCGAAGCCGAACAGGCACATCGTCCATGCCGACGGCTGCGCGAAGGCCCGGCGGAAACGTCGCAGCGCCGACTCGGGCGCGGCGGCGGTGGCCACGTTCACGAAGCGTCCGCGGCGTAGTCCACGGTATACGGCGCGTGGTCGGAAAAGCGCGGATCGCGCAGGATCTCGCAGCTCTTGAGCCGCGCCTTCAGCGACGGCGTAATGACCTGATAGTCGATGCGCCAACCCACGTTGTTTGCGCGCGCCTGGCCGCGGTTGGACCACCAGGTGTAATCCTCGGCGTCAGGCTTGAGGCAGCGGTAGCTGTCGACCCAGCCACGATCGCGGAAAAGCTTGTCGAGCCAGGCACGCTCCTCAGGCAGGCAGCCTGACGTCTTCTGGTTGGATGACCAGTTGCGGATATCCTTGCGCGTGTGGACTATGTTCCAATCGCCACAAATAACATATTCGCGGCCACTTGCGAGCCACGCATCGAACACGGGCGTTATCCAGTCGATGCACTTGAACTTGAACGCCTGACGTTCGTCGCCCGAGGATCCTGAAGGAAAATACATCGAGACCACGCTGAGGTTGCCGTAGCGCGCCTCGATATAGCGGCCTTCCTCGTCGAAATCGCTCCAGCCCAGCGCAGTGCGCACTTCATCGGGCTCCCGGCGTGAATAGATCGCCACGCCGCTGTAGCCTTTCTTGCTGGTCGCGTCGCGGTAGTAGCTGTGGAATCCCTTCGGCCGGAACAGCGCGTCGGTCAGCTGGTGCTCCTGGGCCTTGGTTTCCTGCAGGCAGACGATGTCGGCATTGTGCTTGCCCAGCCAGTCGTAGAACCCCTTGGTCGCTGCCGACCGGATGCCGTTGGCATTAAAACTGACGATGCGCATTGCTCACTCCGCACGGGCGAAGTGGGCAATGTAGCGGCGCAGGCGGGTCGCGCCAAGCGGCGCGGCGCGAACGCTCAACCTTCGACGACGCGAACCGCCTGGCCCGGACTCAGACGCTCCGCGCCGCGCACCACGACCTTGTCGCCGACGCTCAGCTCGCCCGTCACCTCGACCAGCGTGTCGCGCGCAGCGCCTGCGCGCACCTCGACCTGCTCGGCCGTGTTGTCGGCCTTGACGCGCATCACGTAGGTGTGAGCCTCGCGCAGCACCAGCGCGTCGCGCGGCACGGTCAGCGCGGCGGCGCTTGCGCCCTCGGGCAGCGCGACTTCGACCGCGGTGCCGACCAGCGCAAAATCCTCCGGCAGCGACACGCGCAGTTCGAACTGACGCGAGCGCTCGTCGCCGACCGGCACAACCGCGCGCACCGTCACCGGCTGGATCGCGCCATGGAGGCGCACCTGGATTTCCTGGCCAGCCTTGACCTGCGGCGCCAGCGCGAGCGGCGCCTGCACGCGGGCCTCGAGCCGGCCGGTGTCGACGAGGTGGGCGACGGCAGCGCCCGTCTGCAGGAATTCGCCGCGCTGCACGAAGCGTTCACTGACCACACCACTGAACGGGGCGCGGATTTCGGTTTCAGCAATGTCGTGCTCGATGCCGCGGCGCTCCGCATCGGTACGCGCAAGTTCCTGGCTGGCGCCCTCGAGGGTCGCGCGGGCTTCGTCGAGCTGGGTCTGTGCGACCGCATTGCCGGGCGCGAGCTTGGCCAAGCGCGACATCTGTGTCTGCGCAAGATCGCGCTGCGCCTTGGCACGGCCGGCGGTGGCGCGAGCCTGCTCCAGACGCAGGCGCAGCGAGACATCGTCGAGCTTGGCCAGACGCTCGCCTTTCTTGACCACACTGCCGACTTCCGCGATATCGATCACGCGACCGGCGGCCACACCGGCGATGCGCGCGTCGTCGCGACTGACCACACTACCGGGCACCCAACGCATGGGTGCGAGCTTCGTGGAAGTCGCTTCGGCCACGGACACTACGGCGGCCGGCGCGGCGGGCGGTGTCTCCGCCGCTGTGGTCAGCGTCGTCGGCGCGGCGACCATCACGGTCAGCAGCAGGCACAGCGGAAATGCTTTCATCAGTTCTACTCCCGTATGGCATTGCTTCAGGCCGCGCGCGGATAACCTGAATCGCGCGCAGCCGTGTGAGTTTCCGTTGCGCCCTTGGGCTGGCGGCGCCACTGGCTCAAGCGCATGAGGCTGGGCATCAGCAGCAGCGAGAAGACGAGGGCGACGACGACACCACCGACATTGACCGCCGCAAGCCCGCGGTAGATGACGCTGCCCGGTCCTGGGTTCACCGCCATCGGCAGCGCGCCCAACGCGCCGGTCATGGTCGAGGCGACAATCGCGCGCAGTCGCTGGTTGAGCCCCATGCGGATCGCTTCCTCGAGGGTGTGGCCGCTGTTCTGCGCCTCGCGCGTCAGGTCAACGAGAAGGATGGCGTGGTTCACGATCACGCCGATCATCATCACGAATCCGATCATCGACAGCAGGTCGAGCGGCTGGAACGCGAACAGCCCGAGCACGTGCAGCCCGACCATCCCGCCGATCAGCGCCAGCGGCACTGTCAGCATCACGATGACCGCGTCGCGCAGCGACTTGAACAGCGCCGCCATGATGAGCAGCAGCACCAGCAGGGCGAGCGCGAAGTTCTTCGTCATCGTGCCGACGATCTGCTCGAGGCGATCGGCGCTGCCTGCCATCAGAATGGTGCCGTCCGGCGGTAGCGCCTCGCGCAACTTCGGTACGACGTCACGATTCAACGTCGCAAGCGCGTCTTCCAGCGAGATATTGGCCGGCGGATCGACGCTGAGGCTGATCGTGCGGCGGTGATCGAGGCGCCGTATCACGGTCGGTCCCATCGTGGTCTCGAGGCTCACCAGATCGCCCAGCGGAACGACCTGGCCCGACGGCGTGACCAGTGGCGCTTCGGCCAGTTGTTCCGGCGTCTGTCCGGCGCTCGCGCGCAGGATGATGGGCACGCGCGTATCGCCGTTGAAGTATTCACCGAGCCACGCGCCATCGCCGAGCGTACGCACCACCGTGCCGACGGAGCTGCGGTCCCAGCCCGCCTCGGCGATACGACGGTCGTTGGGGATCGCGTGCAGTTCGGTCTGGACCGAATCGGTGTTCGGAAACGCTTGTACGTTGGCCCCAGGAAAGGTCTTCTCAAGCAGTTGGCGTCCCTGTTCCGCAACGCGCTCCAGCGCTTTCGCATCGTCGCTCTGCAGGTGCATCGCGATTGAGCGCGCCGAGCCGCCGAAGCCGCCGAACAGATCACCCTCGCCGGCGAAGGCGCGCGTATCGGGCAGGCCGACGATGACTTCTTCGCGCACGATCTTTTCGAGCTCGCCGAGGCGCGACTCGTCGATCACGCGCGCACCGATCGTGCCGCCGCCGGGCCACATCAGCAGGTAATAATTCTTGAGCTGCGGCTGCTTCTCGCCGGTCATGTACGGCTGCAGGCGTTCGAGAATCTTGCCGGCGATTTCGCGATTGACGACCTCGGGGCTCATGCCCGGCGGGAAACTGAAGCCAGCGTCGATCGCGGCACGCTTGACCGGCGGCAGATAGTCCAGCCGCGGCAGGAATGCCCAGCACAGAATAAGCGGCGCGATCAGCAGGGACGCAACCCAGCCCAGCTGCTTGGCTGGCGTGTCGGTCCAGCGCAGGATGCGCTCGGTCAGTGCCGGCCAACCGTCGCCGTAACCCGAGGTCAGCTTCTTGGCCTTGAGCCAGCCGCCGGCAGCGGCCGGCAGCACGGTCAGCGCGACGACGATGGAGATCGCGACCGAGATCGAAATAGTGAGCGCGAGGTCAGCGAAAATCTGCCCTTCGACGTCGCGCAGGAACAGCACCGGCAGGAACACGGCGATCGTCGTGACCGTGGAGGCAAACAGCGCCGGTACGACCTGTTTGGCACCGGCCAGCGCAGCCTCGACCGGCGTCATGCCGGACTCCTTGAGCCGGATGATGTTGCCCGACACGACGATGGCGCCTTCCACCACCATGCCGACGGCGAACGCAAGTCCCGCCAGCGAGATCACATTGAGCGTGCGCCCGGTCAGGTGCAGCACGACGAAGGTGGCGAGCAGGCAGATCGGAATCGACGTCGCAATCAGCAGCGTCGCGCGACCATCGCGCATGAACCACCAGACGCAGATCAGCGCGAGCAGCGCACCGACGATGAGATTCTCGGTCAGCAGACCCACCGCGCGATTGATGAACAGGCCGGAATCGAAGGACTGTTCGATCGCGAGGCCCTGCGCCTTGACCGGTCCGTCGCGCAGTTCCGCGACGACTTTCTTGACCTCGTTCAGAGTGCCGAGCACGTTCGCGCCGCTCTGCCGCAGGATCTGCATGCCAATCGCGGGATTGCCGTTCTGGTAGTTGAAAAAAAGCGGTTCCGGCGCGCGCACTTCGATCGTGGCCACGTCGCCGAGCTTGATGGGCCGTCCCTCGCGCCACGCGAGCACGAGTTCGCCGAGCTGATCAGGCGTGTAGCGACCGATGAAGCGCAAGGTGTACTGGCGCCGGCCGACTTCGACCTGGCCGCCGGAGACGTCGGTCGCGCTGGCGGCGCGCGCGGCGATGTCGGTGATCGGAATGCCCATGGCCGCGGCCTTGGCCAGATCTACCGTGATGCGCACTTCGTCGGGCGGACCCGCGTTGACGTTGACGCCGGCCACGCCGGGTACCGCCTCGATGCGCGGCTTCACCGTCGTATCGATGAACTCGCGGTAGTCGGCGATGGAGCCCTTCGTGCCAGGCAATAGCTGCACGAAGAACCAGGTCAGCGACTGATTAGTATCATTCGCGCCGAGCTGCACAACCGGACGATCCGCGTCGCGCGGCAGCGGCGGCAGCCGGTTGAGGCGACCGAGCACTTCGACCAGGGCATTCTTCATGTCCGTGCCGATCGCGAAAGTCAGACTGATGTTGCTGCCGCCCGTGCCGGCGTTGCCGTCGAGTTCTTCCAGTCCGGGCAATCCCTGCAGTACCTGCTCCTGCGGCTCCAGCAGTTCGGACTCGACTTCGAGCGGTGAAGCAGCGCGCCAGCCCGTATTGATGGAGATCTGCGGCCGCTCGATATCAGGGAATAGCTGCAGCGGCAGCTCACGCAGGCTTAGCAGGCCGAACACACAAACCATCAGCACGATTACGCCGACCGCGATCGGATTGCGCAGCGATGTTTCGATCAGTTTCATGACTTCCTCCGGCGACAGACGTCGACGACATCTGCCCTCTGCGCATCAGGTTCACGCTAGCGACTCCCATTGGGATGCGGCGAAGGTCATGGAGGTTGCGTGCGTTGCGGCGAAAAGCCATGCGCGCACGCTGGGACGAACTTCTGTGTTGCCTTGCTGCGCGCGAGTCGACCGTCTTGCGGCAGACAGAAGTCATGGTCGGCTCGCGCGCAACGGCTACTGCAGGGCGAAGCGGCTTTTCGCGCGTATAGCGGTTAAGGCGGCGAGTTCCGCGCTAGCCGTCGAGGCCGATGTATTTCCGCGAAGCCATGCGGCGATCGAAGCCCACTTCGCGACAAACGAGCGCCTGGCGCTCAGCCACGCGCTGGCCGCATCAGGCGGCACCGAAAATTGCCACGAACGGCAGGTGCAGTCGGATTCGTAACTGCACCCGCGCTCAGTGCAGCAGACGCACCTTGTCCTTATAGCTGCGCGACAGTTTGAGGGTCTGGCCCGACTCCAGCGTGACGAAGTATTCGCCATTGAGGTGGGAACGCAGTTCGCGCACACAGGTCAGGTTGACGATCGTGGAGCGGTGGATGCGCTGAAAGCGGCGCGGATCGAGACGCTGCTCCATCTCGCGCATGGTCGCGCGGATGACGAAATTCTCGGCCGCGGTGTGGATGCACAGGTAATCACCGGCCGCGTCGATCCAACGGATCGCTTCCGGGTCCAGGCGGACGGTGCGGTTGCCATCGCGGATCGCCAGGCGCTGCGGCATCGCCGGTTCATCCGGCTCCTGAGCGAGCGCATCGGCCAGGGTCAGATCGTTCTTGCCCGACACGCGGGCGAGCAGGCGCAGAAGCTTGTCGCGGTTGTCGCCGGCTTCGCGCTCGCGCAAACGCTCCCGTACGGTCTGCACGGCCCGGTCCAGACGCTGCTCATCGACGGGCTTGAGCAGATAGTCGACCGCGCAGGCCGCAAACGCGTCCAGAGCGTACTGGTCATAGGCGGTGACGAAAACCGTCAGTGGCAGTGACTCGGCAGGCAACGAACGCAGCAGCGCGAAGCCGTCCATTTCCGGCATCTGGATATCCAGAAACATGAGATCGGGCTTGAGCGCGGCGACAGCGAAGCCGGCTTCGCGGCCGTTGCCGGCCTGACCAACAATCTCGACATCCGCATGGGCGGCCAGCCGCAGTTCCAGTCCACGCCGCGCCAGCGGCTCATCATCGACGATCAGGGTGCGGATCACGCTTCGCTCCGGGTTTCGAAAGGCAGTTTGAGAGCGACCTCGACACCGCCGCCCTCGGCATCGCCGCGTGCGCGCACCTCAACGCTCTGGCGCGCGCCGTACAGCACCTTGAGGCGTTCGCGCGTATTGGCCAATCCGACGCCGTTGCCGTTGCCACCACAACCATCGGGCAGGCCCGGACCGTCATCCTCGACCCGGATCAGTAGGGATCCGTCGACGACCTGCGCGCGTACCGCGATGGTGCCGCCTTCGATGCGCCGGCTGATCGCGTACTTGATGCAGTTCTCGATCAACGGCTGCAGCACGAGGCTGGGCACGAGCGCGCGTCGCGCCTCCGCGCTCACATCGACGACGATGCGCAGCCGCTCGCCGAAACGCAGCTGCTCGATGCCGAGGTAGCGGGTCAGCGCTTCGAGTTCCTCATCAAGGCTGACGCGCTGCATCGGATCGGAATCCAGCGAGTGGCGCAGGAATGCCGACAGACCGGTGACCATGCGGTTCGCAGTCGCATTCTGGTTGTCCAGCACCAGGGTAGAGATCGCATTCAAGGTGTTGAACAGGAAATGCGGATTGAGCTGGTAGCGCAGCATCTTGAGCTGCGCCTCATGCGCCGTCGCGTTGGCGCGCAGCACGCTTTCGCGCTCGTGAGCGATTTCACGACTGAACTTGATGCCGAAATACAGGCCGCTCCAGGACAGCATCACGTAGAGCGCCGAGCCGAAATAACCGATGTAGCCGAGCAGGTTCTCGGGACGGCATTCGAAGCACCAGCGGAATACCGCCTCGGCATACGTCGTGGAATACGCCGCCGTGGCCAGCACCAGCAGCAGGCAGGCCGCGCTGATCATGCGTCCGGTCGACAACCGCCAGATCGCACGGAAGCCCAACCGCAGCAGGCTGGTGACGCCAAAGCCGATCGCCGTCGCCGCGGCCGAAACCCAGAAATAGTTCCAGGGCTTGCCGTGGCCGATGGCGGCCAGATAATTCAGGCTGAAATAGCCAAGCCAGCCCGCGCACTGCAACACCCAGAACTGCCGCGACGGCAAGGCGAAGAAGCGCTTCAGGCTGGCCATATGCGGGTGCGGCACCATAGAGGCCCATGCTAGGGCGCTGACGCGCTAGCAGAGCGCATTCTGGCGCACGCTGGCAACCGCTGGGCGCACCAGCTTGCCTACAATCGGCATTTGCCCGGGAGCACCCCATGCACGCCCACCAACGCGACTTTCTCGACCTGGCCCTGCACCGGCAGGTGCTGCGCTTCGGCGACTTCACCCTCAAGTCCGGCCGCACCAGCCCTTACTTCTTCAACGCAGGCCTGATCGACAGTGGCGCAGCACTCGCCCGGCTCGGCCGCGCCTATGCCGCCACCGCGGTCGAATCCGGGCTCGCCTTCGACATGCTGTTCGGGCCAGCCTACAAGGGCATCGCGCTGGCCGCCTCGACCGCCATCGCGCTGGCGGCCGAACACGGTCGCGACCTGCCTTTCGCGTTCAACCGCAAGGAAGCCAAGACCCATGGCGAAGGCGGCAAACTGATCGGCGCACCGCTCAAGGGCCGCGTGCTTATCGTGGATGACGTGATCACGGCCGGCACCGCGATCCGGGAATCCCTGCAGATCATCCGTGACCAGGGTGCGCAGACGGCTGGCGTGTTGATTGCATTGGACCGACAGGAACGCGGACAGGGATCGCTGTCGGCAGCGCAGGAAGTAACCGCCGAGTTCGGCGTCCCGGTCCTCGCGATTGCACGGCTAACCGATCTTCTGACCCTGACCTCCGAACGACCCGAGCTCGCCGAACACCAGCCCCGCCTGCAGGACTACCGCCAGCGCTACGGCGTGACCTGAGCCGTGGCGGTACGCACGCCGGGCGTTGCGGACGCAACCTATACTGGCTACCGAAGAGAGGAACCCCATGATGCAGTCCGTACTACGCATGACAGTGATCGCGCTGCTGCTGCTCGCCAACATCAGCGCGTCCGCCGCCGGTCCGGGCAACGATGTCCGCCTGCGCTACAAATGGCGCGACGAGGCCGGCAATCTCCACTACGCAGATTCAGTTCCGCCGGAGGCGACGCGCCTGGGCTATGACGTCGTCAACCAGCAAGGCGTTGTCGTACGCCGTGTCGAGCGCGCCAAGACGGCCGAAGAACTCGCCGCCACCAAGGCGGCCGCCGAAAAGGTCGCCGAGGAAAAGCGCAAAGCTGACGACGCCGCGCGCAACGACGCCCAGATGCTCGCGGCCTACCCGAGCGAGGAAGACCTGCGCAAGTCGCTGCAGGCGCAGATCGACCTGATCACGCAGAACATCCAGGCCACCGAGGTTGGCATCACGAGCCAGGAAAAGAGCCTGGCCGAACGCCTCATCCATGCCGCCGAACAGGAGCGCAACGGCAAGCCCGTGCCGGCTCCGGTGCAGAACCAGATCAATACCCTGCGCAAGGGACTTGCCGACCAGAAGGCGTTCCTGGAGCGGCGCACGGCCGACCGTACCGCCATGGAAAAGCAGCTCGTCACTGATCTGGAGAAATACCGCGTGCTCAAGCAGCGGGCGGACGAGCAGCGTGAGGGCAAGCACTGAACAGCAAGCCCGCCAGAATCGCGTCTGCGGCGCCCGACATCGTCATCGACAATTGCAGACCGTGGTTTCGAAGACGGCCTGTGCCTATTTAACCTTGAGCTGACTGATCATCGTCCACGCTGTTTCGCGTTCAGCAGAGGACTCCCCCGGCCACCACTCCATTGCTGAGAGATCCCTCATGCGCATGACTCGACTGGTCCCGCTGTTAGCCGCGTGCTGGATTGTTCCTGCGCTGGGCGGGTCGCTTCCCGTCGAACTGGTCAGTCGAACCGACATCGCCTCGCACATCGATGCGGACGGTTCGGCGACTGGTCCGGCAGGCGTCTCCGCCAACGGCCGTTTCGTCGTATTCAGCTCGACGGCGAGCAATCTCGTTGACGGCGATCGCAATGGTGTCGCCGACCTGTTCGTGCACGACCTTGATACCAGCCTTACGGAACGCGCCAATGTGGCAAGCGACGGCAGCGAGGCCGACGCGCCCGCGCTTTTTCGTACCGGTGTGTCCGACGATGGCCGCTACGTGGTCTTCAGTACCGCGGCCGCCACGCTCACGACTGAGCCGACGTTTGGCATGGTGCAGGTCTATCGGCGCGACCGTGTCGTCGGCATCACGCAGTTGCTGAGCCGCGGCGGCGATGGCCTGCCCGGCAGCTCTTCGAGCACCGCGGGGAACCTCAGCGCTGACGGCCGCTATAGCGTGTTTTCGTCCTCTGCGGCGAACTTGAGCCCCACGCTGCCGGCGTTCCACGAACAGATCTATCGCCACGACGCCGTCAGCAACACGTTGGAACTGGTATCTGCCACCGCCGCTGCCGCGCCCGGCTCCGGCAGGAGCGCCCGCCCGCAGGTCTCCGATGACGGCCGCTACGTACTGTTCGTCTCGGAGGCTGCGGATCTCGTCGCCGGCGACACCAACGCACGCACCGACCTGTTCCTGCGCGACATGCAACTAGGCACGACGCAGCGCGTCAGCGTATCCAGCAGCGGCGGTCAGCTCGCTGATCCCAGTGCCGGGCAAGTCGATTTCGAGATGAGCTGCAGCATCAACCTGCTCAGCAGCGAGGGTCGCTACGCCGTCTTCGCCACAGTTGCCGCCGCCGATCAGAGCGACACCAACGGCTGGCCGGACATCTACCGGTTCGACCGCGTCACTGGCACCACACAGCGGATCAGTCACGGCGTCGGAGCGATTGCGCCATACCTCTACAATCTATGCCCGACGATTTCGGCCAACGGCAAACGCATCGCGTGGTGGTCCCAGGCCGACGATGCGCAGAACTCCAATGCGCTGTACCTGCGTGATCTGGAAACCGGCAGTCTGCGGTCGCTGCTGACTCATACCCAGTTGAGCGCGACACCTTTCGCGCTTGCACTGCCCGGCGACGGACGCGGACTGTTCTTTGCCAGTGCCATCCTTAAGCCGGGCAGCCGCTATTCCCACGTCTACCGGTTCGATACGGACAGCGACTTGCTCGCGCTCCTCAGCGGCACTCCGGACAGCGCGTTCGGTCCGTTTGCCAACGACCACAGCAACGATGCGCCGCAATCGGCAAGTAGCGGCGGCGCCAGCGTGAGCGCCGACGGACGCTATATCGCGTTTGCGTCGCTGGCCAGCAACCTCGTCCTGGCC
>JAAFHE010000702.1 GCA_013298265.1 Lysobacterales bacterium
TGATGCGCTTGCACTCCACATGGAACGCCATCGCGGCACGCTCACACCGGAACTCCGGGCCGGCGACGTTGCGGTCGGTCCAGGTGATGCGGAACCCCTGCTGCTGATAGAACCACGCGGTCGCCCACTCCATGAGCACGGGGTGGGCTTTCCCATGGAGGTCCAGCAACTTGCTGCGCATGTCGTCTTGGAGGCCTTCGGGAAGGTCGGGCAACAGCCGCCCCAACACCAGTCCCGCCTCGGCCGCCAACAGGACCGAGCGAGGCAGTTCCACCAAGGGAAGAGGCTGGGTGTCGTTCTGGGTCAGGCAGTCGAATTCCGCGAACGCATCCAACCAGGGTTGTTTCTCACTCAGCACGATGAGGCGAAACGGGTTGTTGTGGGCGGTGATGTCCAGCCATGCCTGCCGGGCCACGTCGATTCGGGGCTGGCCCAAAAAAGTCCGAAAGGTTCGGACACAAGCAGCAACGTCCTCCGCATGAAGTTCATCGGCGTGCGCTTGGGACGTTTCAACCGGACCCGCGCTCATGGCCGCTGCCTTTGTTGTCGCTGCCGAAACACAGCATCTTTCAGCACATCGCAACACCATGCGGATGCCATCGCTCGCCTACGAACGCCGGCACGCGCATTGCTTGACCGCCTTGCCGCACCGCGCGCACACCGGTTGTTCCACCGCTCCCGGTACGCCCGCCGACAGCCGGCGACCCGACAACGCGCTCTGTTGGTTCTGGACCCACTGGCCCATCTGCGCCAGGTAGTCCGCCACCGCCAGCGACAGCCACGCGCATTCCTCCTCCGGGTCGGTCAGGTCGCCCGAACGCAACGATGCAATCAGGTCCACCGGCTCACCCGTGATGGCTCGGGCGAACGGCCATTCGTCCTGGGACAACGCCGAGGAAATAAAAGTGGAAAACGATGCAAAAGAAGGCGCACGGGCGGTCTCCACGGTCGGCATGCGGCTGCGCAGGTAATCGAGCACGTCGCCGAGCGCGTACCAGACCGCGGAGCCGCGTTTGGCGTCCACGTCAGGCTTGAGGGGCAGCGGGGGTTTAGGCGGCCGTGTACGCCGCCTCTCTTTGACCTGGTCCACGCTCTTGCCGATGAGGAACGCGACCCGCGGGGTGGTCAACAGCGCGCCGCGCTGGAGGCCCCACAGGCTCGGATCGCGCGACACGTCGTCGGGGATTCTGAGGACTTTCTTTCCCATCGCTTCACCTGAGTGGAAGCGTCCCCGCAGGCCGAGACGCGGACGCACGCGCGCTCGATTGTATACGTGTACCCACAGAGGCAAGCGTCGGATGGCTGCCACCGCTTTCCGTGGCTCCAATTCTGCCAAACCGCGGAGACACGAGGGAGCCATGGCTCCGGTCACGGCCGAGGCAAAGCCAGCGGACCGATAATCTTCAATAAAATCAGGAAAGTATGGTGGGCCCACACGGATTTGAACCGTGAACCAAAGGATTATGAGTCCTCTGCTCTAACCGTTGAGCTATAGGCCCGGTGACAACTTGGCAGGTGTTTCGTTGGTCGTGCGTCGTTCTTGCGTGGTTACCCTGGGCGACCGCGCCGCCCTGGATACCCTCTCGCACAGACCAATGCGCTGCAGGCGCTGGGCGCACCGCCGTCTGCCAGAACGCTCTTTCGCGCGAACCGGCGGGATTGTAGCCGCATCGAGCGAGGCTTGGCACCGTGCAGAGCCGGTCACTCGCGCAGGCAGACTCGGCGACACGGACCTGATCGCCCAAGCCGTGCTCGTCGATCACGCCGGCGGCTTCGTCGTCCGCCACGAACCTCACTATCAGGCCCACGTCCTCGAGCCAGCGGCCGACGCGGTCGATGCCGGCCAACGCGACATCGCGCGTGGGGTAGTTCGCTATCGCCGCCGCGGCGGAGTCCTCGTGTCGGAGTAGCGGCCATGCGCTGCGCTGACGATCGAAGCGGAGCATGGCAGAGCCCAGCGATGACAAAGGCAGCGTCGACGGGTGACGCGGCGTGGCGTGCGGCAATGCTGCTTCCGGACCAGTCGCCGCCGCGGATCACCATGCCCGAACGTCTTCATCATTATCTTCACCGGGCAGGCTGCGAATTCGCGCGGCGTGCGCGTCACGCCAAAAGACGGCAGCACACGCCTCGACACGTCGCGCCCGCCTGGCCGGACCATCCGTGCGCGGCACAACCGGGGCAGGTATTTCCTGATCGAGTCCGACGCTTTCACGCTGTGCGTGCATTTGCTGCTGGTTGTCAGCTACCCGATGCACACGGGGACTTGAGCGCGGGGCGCGAACCCGCGACCCTACGCGGCGGCACGATGCCGGCCGCCGCAGCGTGGCGCGACGGGAACGGGAATTCGACGGGGGAAGACGGGGATGGCGATTTCGCGCTGGGCATGGGCGGCGCTCAATGCGCTGCAGCTGGTGTTTACGTTGCTGTGGACGGCCGGGTGGATCTGCGCGGCGCTACTGGTTCTGCTGGTTACACGACGGCACGTGCTGCCGCTGCGCATGGCGGCGCGCTGTTGGGCGCCGGGACTGCTGCGCGGGTCGGGCGCGACCCTGGTGGTGCGCGGCCTGGAACGCGTGGACTGGACGCGACCGCACGTGCTGGTCGCGAACCATCAGTCGATGATCGACATCTGCGCGCTGTTTCGCGCCGTGCCGGTGCCGCTGCAGTTCCTGCTCAAGCAGGAATTGTCGCGCGTGCCGTTCGTCGGCGCTTACGCGCGGGCAATGGGCATGATCTTCGTCGAGCGCAGCAGCGCCCGCGCCGCACGGCGGCGCATGCAGGACGCGGCCGGACTGGTCAGGGCGGGAGCAACGCTGTGCGTGTTTCCGGAAGGCACGCGCAGCCGCAACGGGGAAGTGCTGCCGTTCAAGAGCGGTGCGTTCCAGGTCGCGCTGGATGCGGGTGCGGACGTGGTGCCGGTCGCGATCAAAGGATCA
>JAAFHE010000700.1 GCA_013298265.1 Lysobacterales bacterium
TCCAGAAACAGGTCGTCGCAGCCGACGTAATCGTGATGCCGCGCTCTTGCTCTTGCTCCATCCAGTCCATCGTCGCTGCACCTTCGTGCACTTCGCCGATCTTGTGGTTGACGCCGGTGTAAAACAGGATGCGTTCGGTCGTCGTCGTCTTGCCCGCATCAATGTGAGCCATGATGCCGAAGTTGCGATAACGGTCGATAGGGGTAGTACGGGCCACGGTCGTTCCCTCAACTCTTACCAGCGATAGTGCGAGAACGCCTTGTTGGCTTCCGCCATACGATGCGTTTCTTCACGCTTCTTGACCGCGGAACCGCGGTTTTCGGAAGCTTCGAGCAGCTCTGCGGCCAGCTTGCGCGGCATCGAGTTCTCGCTGCGCTTACGCGCGGCGTCGATAACCCAGCGCATAGCCAGCGCCGTGCGGCGAGCCGAACGGACTTCGACCGGAACCTGGTAGGTAGCGCCACCGACGCGACGCGACTTCACTTCGACGGCCGGGGCGACATTGCTAAGCGCCTTCTCGACCAGCGACAGCGAATCGGCATTCTTCTGACCGATATGGTCAAGCGCACCATAGACAATGCCTTCAGCGACCGATTTCTTGCCGCTCTTCATCACCATGTTGATGAAGCGAGCGATAAGCTGGCTGTTGTGTTTCGGATCAGACAGCAGCACACGGGTGGGGGCGGAACCTTTACGCGACATGATTCAGGCCTTCTTTAATCAGGACTTCGGGCGCTTGGCGCCGTACTTCGAACGCCCCTGGCGACGCTTCGCGACACCAGCAGCGTCGAGCGAACCGCGCACCGTGTGGTAGCGCACGCCCGGCAGGTCTTTCACACGACCGCCGCGGATCAGGACCACCGAGTGCTCCTGAAGATTGTGACCTTCGCCACCGATGTAGCTGATGACTTCATAGCTATTGGTCAGACGGACCTTGGCCACCTTGCGCAGAGCCGAGTTCGGCTTCTTCGGAGTGGTGGTGTACACACGGGTGCAGACACCGCGACGCTGCGGGCAGCTCTGGAGGGCCGGCGAGGCGCTCTTATAGGTTTTCGGGCTACGCGGTTTACGCACCAACTGGTTGATAGTCGCCATTCGTGGATGCCTTAAGAAACAAAAGACAGGCCGAGACGAATCGACCTGCCAAGACGCAAGAGTTTAACAAGCGATTGACGAGGGCGTCAACACGACGCCCTGGTCTTCACTTCCTTGTATTCGAACACGAGGCACATCCTGCGCCTCATTTCGATGTCGTTTTTTGCGCCGCAAAGACGCTAGTGCTTAGCCGTTGTCGTCGGCGGAATCGGCCACGAATTCGGTAACGCCACCGCGAAGGGTTTCGATGTCCGAATCCGACAAACCACCGGCCGCGAGGCGGCGACGTGTGGCGTGATAGGCCAAGCCAGTACCGGCCGGGATAAGACGGCCGACGATAACATTCTCCTTAAGCCCACGCAAGGTATCGCGCGTACCACGGACCGCCGCTTCGGTAAGGACGCGAGTGGTTTCCTGGAACGATGCCGCCGAGATGAATGACTCCGTTGCAAGCGACGCCTTGGTGATACCCAGCAGCACCGGATCGAACTGCGCGGGCAGTTCGCCACGCCCTTCCGCACGACGATTTTCTTCGATCATGCGAATGCGGTCGACCTGCTCGCCACGCAGGAAGCGCGTATCGCCGGAGACCGTGATCTCGATCTTGCGCAGCATCTGACGAATGATCGTTTCGATGTGCTTGTCGTTGATGCGCACGCCCTGCAGGCGATAGACGTCCTGAATTTCCTTGACCAGGTAAGCAGCCAGCGGCTCAACACCGAGAAGGCGCAGAATGTCATGCGGATTCGGTTCGCCGTCGACAACGGTTTCGCCCTTCTCGACATGTTCGCCCTCAAAGACGATCACGTGACGCCACTTGGGAATCAGCTCCTCGTGCTCGTTGCCGTCGACATCCTTGATGATCAGGCGCTGCTTGCCCTTAGTATCCTTGCCGAAGCTGATGATGCCGGAGCGCTCGGCCAGGATCGCCGGCTCCTTGGGCTTACGCGCTTCGAACAAGTCGGCCACGCGCGGCAGGCCGCCCGTGATGTCGCGAGTCTTCGAAGTCTCCTGCGGAATGCGCGCGACCACGTCGCCCACACCTACTTCCACGCCGTCCTGCAGCGAGACGATGGCGCCGGCCGGCAAGTAATACTGTGCCGGGATGTCGGTGCCGGGCAGCTTGAGTTCCTTGCCCTTCTTATCTTCGATGCGCACGGTCGGGCGCAGATCCTTTGCTTGCGTACCGCGACGCTTCGGATCCGTGACGACTGCGCTTTCCAGACCGGTCAGCTCATCGGTCTGCGCCTGCACAGTCACGCCATCGATGAAGTCGATGAAGCGCAGCACACCGGCCACTTCCGAAACAATCGGATGGGTATGCGGATCCCAGTTGGCAACGATCTGGCCAGCCTTGACCGGAGCGCCGTCCTTGACCGAAATCGTCGCACCATAGGGCACTTTGTAGCGCTCACGCTCGCGGCCGTGCGTATCGAGTACCGACACTTCGCCCGAACGCGACACCGCCACCAGATGGCCCTGCGAGTGCTGCACGGTCTTGAGATTGTTGAAACGCAGCGCGCCGGTGGTCTTGACCTGGACGTTGTCGACGGCAGCGGCTCGCGACGCAGCACCACCGATGTGGAACGTACGCATCGTCAGCTGGGTGCCCGGCTCGCCGATGGACTGCGCCGCAATGACGCCAACGGCTTCGCCCTGGTTGACCATATGTCCGCGAGCGAGGTCGCGGCCATAGCAATGGGCGCAGACGCCGAAGCGGGTCTCGCACGTGATCGGCGAGCGCACCTTGATCGACTGCACGCTGGCCTGGTCCATCTTGTCGACCAACGCTTCGTCCAGCAGGGTATTGCGCGTCACGATAGGCGGATCGTCGTTGCCTGGTGCATAGACG
>JAAFHE010000701.1 GCA_013298265.1 Lysobacterales bacterium
CGTTATTTGGGCATCGAGGTCGATGACGCGCTGGAGATGTCAGAGCAGACGGATATCTGAAGGTCGCCGGCGGCCGTGCTGGTCAAGGGCATGGCCGCCGGTATTCGGGCAAAGGGCGGATAGCTCGTAGTCCGCCGACACCTTGAGCACGGAGAATGGGACGCGGCCTCTTCTAGGCGGTCCAGGGGACCGGCTGGATGAGGCCTGCGACCGATCAAACCTACGCCTTTCTTCCATGCGATCTTCCCGTTCTCCCGAAGGCTCCCGAGGCACCGATGCTGAAGTTCAGGCATTGCTCCAACGCCTGAAATGCCCAACGCCGTTCCATGAGGTGCGAACGATCTTCATGGGCTTCATCGCCAGCCCGTGCATGGATGTTTCTCCCATGGCGCCTTTGGCGCAGCTATGGGGCGGCGAACTGCCGGAGTTTTCCTCGCAGACGGAGCTCGCAGAGCTTGTGCACGTGGTCGTGAACGGGCTCTGGAACCGCCTGGCAGATCACCAGACCTCACGCAACCCGTTTCGCCTGCTTCGAAGCGAAGTCAACCTTACGCGAGCCAGCTTGCTGGAACTGGCCGACATGCGCGCTCTGGAACTGGCGGGATTCTTGGACGGGTTGTATGGCGGCGACTTGGACCTCCACTTGCCCCTGAAGGCGCACGACGCGGTAACGAAGCTGGGAGAAATGCACTTCATGTTCGCCGCCGTGGGCGGCCTGCTCGCCGACGAATCGAAGCCTGCACCAGACAGTGAGTTGAAGGCACTGCTGCGCAACCTGCAGCAGATGACCATCCTTGCCGACGAGTTGATCAACAAGGCCGTGCAGTCGTGCAAGCGCGCCCGTGGCCAGCACCTGGAAGCGATGGCGGAGCAACTCATGCGGTACCCGCTGGTCGAGGACGAAGAGGCCATGTCAGACAGGGGTGCGCCAACGGAAGACGAACCGTAGCTGGACTTTGTCCAGTCGCCGCTCAGTCAATCACTGACTCGGCACGGTGTCACCGTTAGCGTGGAAATCTACGCCGACGAAGAGGGCAGGTGGATCCTGGAAGTGGTGGATCGGGATCGTGCTTCGCATCTCTGGGATGAGCGGTTTGAGACGGACCAGGCGGAGCTCGACGCGGCCATCCTGGCGCTTGAAGAAGCGCCGGCTGAGTTCGCGGGGCAGCCGCCATCGTTGGTTGCGCACTGACGGAGAGCCGCCGCTCGACTGATTTCATTCCCTGAACCAACAATCTCGCCGCTCGACTTCGTCAGCCAAAAGGAGGCTTCAAGCGGGCACCATGTGCCGGCACTACCTGCATGCCAACTGGCGAGCACGAAGCCAAGTCGTGATCGGTCATCAAGGCTTGGCGCGCAGCCGCGGGTCGAGGGCGAATCGCTCGGACTGAATGTCGGCCATCAGCGGCAGCGCCGTCGTGACGTTGACGAGCAGATTCCACGAGTGCCCGCTGACGGCGCTGGGCACCAGCACATACGGGTGGGCGTCAATCAGTTGGTCGCCAAACTCCTGCTGGTCCTTGTTCGGCGTAATCGGGCGGAGCCAGTGGGGATTGGGCACGTCATCCGGCTGCATCACGCGGACCTGGCTTGGATCGGTGATCGTGAACGAGTAGAGGTTGTGGACGACCGTGTTGAGCACCTTGAATCCCTTGTGCACGGCCACCTCCAAGATGGCGGTGGCCGGGTCCAGGGCCGCGTAGATCACGTGCTTTCCGATGGAGTTCCAGCGACCGCCGTAAGTGGCCGAGCCAATGCCCGAGTTCCAGGTGGCGGCATAGCGCGCGTCTTGGAGCGTCCATCCGGCGAGGGCGCCTGTGCCGCCAAGGAACGCCGGCAAAGGGATCAAGCGTAGACCCCGTACTTCATCCGTTGCAGCAGGGTCTTGACAGCTTCCGCGCCCGGCGAAGTGCTCACCAGGTCAATCGGCTTCCTGAACTCCAGACCCATCGCCTCGACTTTGAGCCACTCGTTGGCGGCTTCCTCGCTGCCCAGCACTTCTTCCGCCAGCACGCGCACGGACTCAAGCCGATAGATCCCGTCCGTCGTGCGCGCATCCAATGGTTTGTCCGGATCCGTCTTGATGCGCTGTGCCGTTCGCTCGCTCACGCCGATGGCCTTGAGAATGGCCTCTGTGTGTCGGCGCCGATCCAATATTGACCCACCCTGCCGATTCAATATTGACCCGGGGATGGATGCCAACCGCGTGGCGGTCGGCTGTGGATAAGTGTAGGTCGATGACTGTTTCGTAGACCTCCTGAAGCTGGTCGGTTAGTGCGGGGGAGGCCGCGCAGGGCGGAGCCCGTAGCGGCATCCCCCGCGCAGTCCTCACTCAGCTGTCGGCCCCCGGTGGCGGCTGCTTGTCAGTGCGGCGAGCCTGCTCACGCGCCTTGATGCGCTTCTTTGCCACGGCGCTGCTGTGCAAGAAGCGATGGCTCTCGTTGCCCGTCTCGATGATGTGGCAGTGATGCGTGAGCCGGTCCAGCAGGGCCGTCGTCATCTTGGCGTCGCCGAACACGCTGGACCATTCGGCGAAGTCCAGGTTGGTCGTGATCATCACGCTGGTGTGCTCGTACAGCTTGCTCAGAAGGTGGAACAGCAGCGCCCCGCCGGCCTGGCTGAAGGGCAGGTAGCCCAGTTCATCGAGGATGACCAGGTCCATGCGCAGCAAGCTCGCCGCAATGCGCCCGGCCTTGCCACTGGCCTTCTCCTGCTCCAGCGCATTGACCAGATCGACCGTCGAGTAAAACCTCACGCGCCGACCATGCCGCGTGATCCCGGCCACACCAATGGCTGTGGCCAGGTGCGTCTTGCCGGTGCCGGGTCCGCCCACCAGCACAGCGTTGTGCGCCGCGTCCGTGAACGTCAGCTCGGCCAGCGTCTGGATCAACTTGCGGTCCACCGGCGAGACGTCGAAGTCGAAGCCTGCTAGGTCACGGTGCACCG
>JAAFHE010000703.1 GCA_013298265.1 Lysobacterales bacterium
GCTAGAGGCGCAGAAGACCATCGTCGCGCTGCTTGGCGCGGAGCACACGCGCAACCTCATGGTGCTCAGCGACCTGTTCGACATCGCCTCGCAGCGCAGCGACTGGCCCAAGGCGCTGGACTACGCCCAGCGCGTGCACGAAGGCTTCCGCGCCAAGTTCGGCGAGGCGCACAACACCAGCTCCCTCACCGCGATCAACTGGGGCCTGGTGCTCTTCGAGAGCGGCAACGCCAAGGACGCGGAAGGCCGCCTGCGCCCGGCCTACGACAGGCTCACCGCGCAGCTTGGTGCAAAAAATCCACAAAGCCAGACGGCTGCCTACTGGCTAGCCGCGGTCACGCTGGAACGCGGAAATCTTGACGAAGCCGCACGCCTGATCGCGACGCTCGATCCGGCTGCACTCGAAGCCGCTGGCGCCGACGGCAAATGGACACATCGTGTCGATGCCCTGCGCGGCGTGCTGCTGTCGCGGCGCGGTGATTCCGCGGCGGCGAAGCCGCTGCTCAAAACTGCCGTCAGTGGTCTCGCCGAAGGCACTAATGCAAAGAGTCGCGTGTATGCGAACGCGAAGCGGGCGCTGGAAGTGTTGTAGCGGCTTTTGATGTGAGGCCAAGTGTTCCGGCTGTCCGGGTGGACCGATCTAGTAGTTGCGTCCAACTATCGTGAAAAGCCCTCCCCTTCAAGGGGAGCGCTTAAGCCTTCGAACCTACCGGCAACGGCGTCCGCGCAGATCAACCATTGGCAGTCGTGTTAGCTGGCGCACGAACAGCCCACATGGACGATCGTCCCAGCAACGGTTGAGCGAGCCATCCGACGCCGCCGCAACACCCATTCCCCCACGTTATAGCCCCATCAAGAAATGGATCGCGCACGGCTGAGCTGTGCGCGTCCGCGCCTGCGTACGTGCAGTGGCACCACCACGGGAGGCTCACATGCACCGAAGACTGCTTGTCACTTCGCTCGCCCTGGCCGCCGGCATGCCGGCGGCGGCGCAGCAGATCACGAACTACACGATTGACGGAGGCGGCGGCCGCAGTGCGGCCGGTGGGCTGGTGCTGCGCGGCAGCGTGGCCCAGCCCGATGCGGGGATCCTGAGCGCTGCGGGTTTCGTGCTGCGCGGCGGTTTCTGGCCGGGTGCGGCCGGGACGGACCTGATTTTCGCCAACGATTTCGAATGAACCATTTCTGGGAGAAGGTCATGCGCACTACGTTTGTTCTTGCCGCGCTGCTGCTCGGCGCATTGTCGGCCGCCGGCTCGGTCACCGCAGCACCATTGGGTACCGCGTTCACTTACCAGGGCGCGCTGGAAAACGGCGGCAGCGCCGCGAACGGTCCCTACGATCTGGAATTCCGTCTCTACGATGCCGCTGCCGGCGGCAATCAGGTCGGCGTGACCCAGACCGTCGACGATCTGGCCATCGTCAATGGCGTGTTCACCGTGCCGCTCGACTTCGGCGCGCCCGCGTTCGCCGGGCAGGCGCGCTGGCTGCAGATTGCGCTGCGCCCGGGCGCGAGTGCCGACCCGTATACCGTGCTCGATCCGCGCCAGGCGATCACCGCCGCGCCGTTCGCGCTGCATGCCCAGGGCGTGCCCGCGGGCAGCATCTCGGCGACCGAGATCGACAGCGCCAGTGTGCAGCGTCGCATCAGCGGTAGCTGCGCCGCCGGCACGTCGATACGCGTGATCGGATCCAACGGCGTGGTCAGCTGCGAGGTGGACGACGACGGCGCGGCCGCGCTGGCGGCGCATGCGGCCAATGCCGCGGCGCACGGTCCGCAGGTCTGGGTCACGCCGAACGCGACCGATACCTACACCGCGCGCGACCGCGTCGGCCTCAACATCGCAGCGCCCGAGGCGACGCTGCACATCAACGACACCGGCGCGACCGGGCCGGCGCTGCTGATGCAGAACGCGACCGCGAGCGAGGGCGACATCGCCGTGGTGCAGGGCGAGGTGATGCAGATCGGCGCCTACAACACCGCGACCAGCACCTTCACCAACTATCTCAACGTGGACGGCACCGGTGACGTGGGCATCGTGCAGCGGCTCGGCGTCGGCACGCTGACGCCGAACACGGCACTGGTCGTGCAGGCCAACGATCCGGTGCTGCAGGTCCGCGACGACACCACCGACAACTCGGTCAACGCCGCGCGCATCCAACTGCTCGAACGCAGCGGCGGTGCCTTCGACGGCGGCGCGTTCCTGCGCTGGGACGGCGATCTGAACCGCCTCAACATCGGCACGCTGTCCAGCGGGGTTGCGACCAACCTGCTGACGCTCGATCGCGCTTCGCAAAGCGTCGGTATCGGTACCACGACGCTCGACAACAGCTATGCGCTCAGCGTCAACGGCAGCATCCGCGCCAAGGAAATCGTGGTCGAGTCGGGCTGGGCCGATTTCGTCTTCGCCGACGACTACCGCCTCGCGCCGCTGCCCGAAGTCGCGCAGTTCATCGAGCTCAACGGCCATCTGCCGGACGTGCCGTCGGCGGCGCGAATCGCCGAATCCGGCGTGCCGCTGGGCGAGATGCAGACCCGCCTGCTGCAGAAGATCGAGGAGCTGACCCTGCACATGATCGCGATGGACCGTGATCTTGCGCGCCTGCGTGACGACAATGCCGGCTTGCGTGCGCGGCTGACGGATGCGGAGACGCCGCTATGATGGCGCGCGTGCTCACGATTCTGTTCGCGATCGTCGCGCTGCTCGTGGCTGCCGACGCCGCGTTTGCGCAGGCCGGTTCGCTGCCGGTATCCAAGGGCCGCTACCGCGTGCCCTACCAGAACGGCACGACGGTCGGCGCGAACAACGACCACACCACGCATCCCAGTTCGCTCAACCGCATCGACCTGGGCGGCCGCGGCGGCGGTCCCTACAACATCGTCGCCGCGGCGGACGGCTGGATCCGCATCATCGAGGACGACAACACGCTGTGGTG
>JAAFHE010000704.1 GCA_013298265.1 Lysobacterales bacterium
CCGGCCCGTTGGGCGTTGGAACCAGTGAGAACCTGTCAGTTCTGTACCACTGGCTCCAACCCCCTTGAAGGGGGTGAAGAACGATGGCTTAGAACCGCAGGTTCTCATC
This sequence comes from Lysobacterales bacterium, assembly GCA_013298265.1. GTDB lineage: Bacteria > Pseudomonadota > Gammaproteobacteria > Xanthomonadales > Rhodanobacteraceae > Tahibacter. Next base: position 110 of record JAAFHE010000704.1, read on the forward strand.
GTTCTGAACGCCCAACGGGCGGGAGGGCTTCAAGCGATGCGGAAACAGCGCGTGTGATCGAGTCGGTTTCCCGCCCGGCGCGACGACGAGCCGTCCCCTCAATGGGCGAAGGACGATGGTCTAGAACCGCAGCTTCTCATCGTCCTGAACGCCCAACGGGCCGGAGGGTTGGGTGGGGATGGTGGTGCTCTCATCGCAATCGGATCGAAAACCTCATGTCTCCCAAGATCATCACCCTCGACGGCTCCTCGCTGACGCGCGCGCAGGTCGCCGCGATCGCCTACGGCGGCCATTCCATCGCGCTCGATGCGAATCAGCTCCTGCGCGTGCAGCAGACCGCGGACTTCCTTGCCGACAAGGTCCGCTGCGGCGAACCGATCTACGGCGTGACGACCGGCTTCGGCAGCAACGCCGACAAGTTGCTCGGTGCGCATCGCGCACGCGACGAGCTGCCCGGCGGCAATCCGGAGCAGCGCGACGGCACGCTGATGGAAGAGCTGCAATACAACCTCATCGTCACGCATGCGGTCTGTGTCGGTGAGCCGTTCGCGCCACCGGTCGTGCGCGCCATGCTCGCGATCCGCGTCAATACGCTGATGCGCGGCCACTCCGGCATTCGCGCGGTGACGCTGCAGGCGCTGGCGGAACTGCTCAATCGCGACGTGATCCCGGTCATCCCGCAAAAGGGTTCGGTTGGCGCGAGCGGCGATCTCGCGCCGCTGTCGCACTTGGCCATCGTGCTGCTCGGCGGCGGCGAAGCCTTCGTCGGCGGTCAGCGCATGGCCGGCGCGGAAGCGCTCGCACGCGTGGGTCTCGAGCCGCTGCGCCTGTCGTTCAAGGAAGGCCTTGCGCTCAACAACGGCACGACGCAGATGCTTGCGACCGCGGCGCTTGCGCTGCATCGTCTGGAGCAGCTAATCGCGACGGCGGATCTCGCCGCGGCGATGACGCTGGATGCCTTTGCCGGCCGCACCGGCGCACTCAAGCCCGAAGTGCATGCGCTGCGTCCGCACCCGGGGCAGGTGGAATCCGCGGCCGCGCTGCGCGCGCATCTCGCCGGTTCGACCCTGGCCGACATTCCGTATCACCTCGTGCCGCGTTTCCGCACCTGGCTGGCGAGTTCGTGGTCGCATCCGCAGGATCAGGCCGCGCGCTTCGACCTGTCCTGGGACTACGTGCCGGCGGCGCAGCGCCACGGCAAGGAATCCTTCTACGCGCGCTTCCTGCCGTTCAAGGGCGGCAAGAAACACCAGCCGCAGGACGCGTATTGCCTGCGCTGCGCGCCGCAGGTGCACGGCGCCGTACGCGATGCCTGGAGCCAGGCCTGCCGCGTCATCGACATCGAACTCAACGCGGTCACCGACAATCCGCTGATTTTTCCAAACATGGAAAATGCGACTGTCATTGAGGACCAGGTCGTCTCCGCCGGACATTTCCACGGCATGCCGCTGGCGTTGGCGATGAGTTATCTCAAGGCCGCGATCCCGGTGCTGGCGTCCATCTCCGAGCGGCGCCTCAACAAGCTCGTCGATCCGGCCAACAACGACGGCCTGCCGGCGTTCCTGATCGGCAACGAGGACGCGACCGATTCGGGCTTCATGATCGTGCAGTACACCGCGGCGGCGCTCGTCAATGACCTCGCCACGCGCGCGCATCCGGCCTCGGTGTATTCCATCCCGACCAGTGCGAACGCCGAGGATCACGTCTCCATGGGCGCCAACGAAGCGCGCCATGTGCTCGACATGGTCGAGGATCTCTCCGACGTGCTCGCGCTGGAAATCTATACTGCGGCGCAGGCGCTGGAATATCGCCAGGACATGCTCAACGCGGCGCGCCGTCTGGCCGAGCGCGGTGACTGGCACGAGCTCGCCGGCAAGATCCAGGGCGCGCCGGTTGAAGGTCATGCGGACTACGCGCAGTTCCAGCAGGAAGTCGCCGCGCTGATGCAGGCGCTGACCGAGGCCGGCGAGTTCCGCGCCGGCCACGCGGTGAGCGCCGCGTTCGTCCGTGTGCGTGAAGTCGTCGGCTTCATGCAGCGCGATCGTGCGATGGACGCGGAAGTGCAGCGCGTGTGCGCGCTGGTGCGCAGCGGTGCGCTGATCGGCGCGCGATAACGCGCCGCGGGGCAGGCCAGGTGCGGCGCGGAGCGGCGCCGGATCAAGCGGCCCCGCGACCGTGCGTCGCGCGGTGTCCGCTTACTCGAAGCCGTCGGCGAACACGATATCGCCATTGGCGCGGCAGACCGCGCCGCCGGCTTCTATCCGGATGTTGTCGATCGACCAGCCTTCGGCTGTCTGGTTGGTGTCGCTGGTCAGGCGGAAGCGCAGTTTGACTGCGGCCTGGTTCGTTACCGCCGGCAGTTCGATGCGGCTCGTGCGCCAGGCGCTTTCGCCGCTGCAGCGCGCGAGCTCGGTCCAGGTCGGCGAACCGGCTGTCGCATTCGTGCTGACTTCCACGATGCCGTAGTCATAGCCGGCTTCGGTCACGCATTTCTGGTCGAAGCTCAGCGCGGCGTCCTCGTAGCCGGTGAAGTTCAGCAGCGGCGAGGTCAGGCTGATGTTGATGTTGTTGGCATAGCTGCCGGCGGGGCTGTCGGTCCAGACCTTCGTCGCATTGCCCGCGATCGTCGTGCTCGTGCCCCAGGGCGATTGCGTGGTCCAGCCGGGATTGGCGCCCTCGACGGTGTCGGCGAATACGCTGCAATTCGCGGCGAGACTGAAATTGCGCACGACATCGCTGCCGCCGGCGAGACTGACGCCGCTGAGGCGTTCGGTCATATGGCCCGGTGCGCTGACTTCCATGTCGACCGTACCGGCGCGCAGGCG
>JAAFHE010000705.1 GCA_013298265.1 Lysobacterales bacterium
GCCGCGCCAGGTCATCTCGCGCTGTTCGCGGCCGAACGCGGCGACACGGGTCGGATTGCCGAGCACGTCGTAATCGGTATCGACCATCGGTGTCGATGGCAGGCTCGTATCGGTCACGGTGTCGACGAGATCAAGCACCCAGATCGGCCGTTTGTCGTCATAGACCGTCGTCTCGGTCCTGGTGTGCAGCACGCCGCCGCCGACCGTGGCACTTTCGCGATTGACCGAAACCGGTCGCGCCAGTGCATCGAAGGTCTGATGCGTGCGCGTGAACGTGACACCTTGCTGCGTGATCGTCGTCGCCAGCAGGGGGCGCAGGCTCGATGCCGACCCGTCGTCGCCGCCGGTCGTGCTGCCGTAGATCGACGGGAACGGATAGCCGCTCAGCGGACCGCCTGGCGTGTCCTGACCTGTCACATAGGTGTTGGTCTGCCGGCGCAGTTCGACGCCGCCCTGGCGCGTCGTTGTCTCCAGCAGCTTGCCTTCGATGACCGAACCGGCCACCGCACCCGACTGCGTCGCGCCGACGACCGAGGAAAACGCGTGCTGGACCTCGCTACCGTCAGGCTGAGTGATCAACGTGCGCGTGCTCCGGCTGTCCGGTTCGCTGCCGTAGGCATAGGTCCACAGGCTCGAGGTCAGGTCGGTGTCGAAGAGCCGCTTGGACGTGAGCCGGAATGCATCGATATACGGCGCGTGGTAGTAGCGGCTGCTGGTGCCGAGAATCTCGCAGCGCGGCTCGGGCACGGCGCGCCGGGTGCGTTGAAGCACGAAGCGGAACTCGCCGGCGGCGCCGGACGGGTGGGTGATGCGCAGGCCGAAGCGATTGCCGGTCCCGCTGATCTGCGCCTCGGTGCATTGCAGGCTGGAGGGCTTGGGCGGGTCGTAGGTAACGTTGAGATACGCGTTCGACCCGTTGAATTCGGTGTAGTCGAACTGCCAGGTCGAGAGGTTGTCCGGCAGCGTGACGGCGGAGAGACGCAGCGGCGAGTTTGGACCTTGCGATGCATAGGTATAGGTCCAGGTGCGCGTCTGTGCCGGCGAGGACAGCGTGATGCTGGCCGACTGCAGGCGTTCCGGGTTCGCCGGAAAATAGTTCAGCGTGATCGCGCGGCCGTCGCTGGCGGTGATCGCGCTCGGGTGACCGTTGCCGTTGTAGGCATACCGCACCCAGTTGCCATAGCGGTCTGTCACTTCACTGGCGAGCAGATACACCGCCTTGCGCGGATTGCTGCTCTTGCCGGAGCGCACCGTGGGAAACACACGCTCGGTGTAAATGTCGAAGCGGTAGGACACGCCCGCGCGCGTCGTCATGACGAAGCCTTCGTCCTGCGGGGCCGACAAGGTGATGCAGCGGAATGCGTCGAAGTCGCTCGTCGTCCAGGTCGGCAGACGGCCATCGCTGGGATATTGCAGCGGCGGATAGGACGGATTGAACAAGAGCAGTTCCTTTTCGCCCTGGCCCGGAATCACGACCTTGTTGCCCGACCAGACCTCGCGCAGGGCGAGTCCGCTGCTGACCCGGGGATCGAAATAGGTTCTACAACGCGGCTGCTGCTGTATTGCGCCGACCGGAATGTTCCAGCCATAGGTCGAATCAAAAATGCCGTAGACATGCGGCACCTCGATCGACCAGTTGGCCAGGCCGCCGTAGGGGTTGCCGGGGCCGCTACGGGCGTCGTATACCTCGCCGTCCACCTGCGGAGTGATGGTCAGGCGGCGGCTCAGCTGCACCGGCAGTGCGCTGTCGCCCGGCACGTCGATGTCGACATGACGGAACGCCGTCTGGCCCGTGTACAGCGACACCTCGTCGCCGAACAGCTCCGAACCCAGCGCCGAAAGCTGCTCGGACGCGCGCAGACGCTTGTCGTATTCCACATACACCGGCACGTCGGCGCTGCCGCGCGTGTATTCGGCGAGGTCAGCCGGCGGCGGCGTTTGTGCGACGGCCGATCCGGCAAGCAGCGCGATGGTCACCAGCAACCCGCAACGAAGGGCTTTTCTTCCAAAAAAAGCGTTGGCCATGACAGCGTCCTTGTTCGGATGAGGCAGAGGAAAACGGGTTCGGCGTACGAAGCCGCCCGCGGGCCTATCGAAGGCAGGCCTGATGAAAAGGCGCCCGGTTGAATCTAACGGGAGATTCGGTTGCGTTGTGGAAATTTTCGGTTAAGCGATTGCGCCTAAGGTTCGCTGCCTGCCCCGGTGAACCGCCGCTCGACACCCTCCGCATCCCGCCTAAGTTCCCGCGAGCTTCTGCCTGAGCACCTCGTTAAGCTGCTGCGGATTGGCCTGGCCGCGCGTGCGTTTCATGACCTGGCCGACGAAGAACTGCAGCAGTTTTTCGTTGCCGTTGCGGTAGTCGGCGAGCTGGGCCGGGTATTCGGCGAGCACCGCGTCGATCGCGGTGGCGAGTGCGCCGGTGTCGGAGATCTGCTTGAGGCCGCGCGCGTCGATGATGGTGTCGGCATCGCCTTCGCCGGCCCACATGGCGGCGAAGACATCTTTGGCGATCTTGCCGGAGATGATGCCTTCACGCAGGCGGGTCAGCAGCCGCGCGAGCGCGGGTGCAGCGACTGGCGCCGCGTCGATTTCGATGCCGGCCTCGTTCAAATTGGCAGCGACTTCGCCGAGTACCCAGTTGGCGCAGAGCTTGGCCTGGCCGGGAAGCTCGGCGAGCACGGCTTCGAAATAGTCGGCCGTGGCGCGATCGGCGCAGAGCTGGTCGGCATCGGCGTCGGGCAGTCCGAGCTCGTCCACATAGCGCTGCCGGCGCGCCTGTGGCAGTTCGGGCAGGCGCGTGCGTTCGCGCTCGATGTCGGCGGGCGCGATCGACAGCGGTGGCAGATCGGGATCCGGGAAGTAGCGGTAGTCGTCTGCCGACTCCTTGCTGCGCATGGGCCGGGTCTGGTGGCGCGTCGGATC
>JAAFHE010000706.1 GCA_013298265.1 Lysobacterales bacterium
TACGGAAGGACACGGTTTCGCGGCCGTTCGCGTAGGCGCCGACCGGCGTGGCGTCGACGACTTGTGGCGCGACCGTGTCGATATCCAGTGCCAGTGCGGCACTCTCCACAATTTCCGGTTGTGCGGCGCTGCGCGCGATGATCTCGACCGCGTAGCGGCCGTCGGGCAGGCCGCCGCCGTTCCAGTCCAGCATGCGTGTGCCGGCCACCATCGCGAGGTTCTGTGCGAGCTCGGCAACGATGGCGCCGACCCCGTCGCGCACGCGCACGTCGACGCGTGCAGGCGCGAGTAGCTGCAGGCGCAGCTGGGTCTGGTCGAGCCGGCCGTCGCCATTTGGCGAGAACAGCGCGGGTAGCGCCTGCGCGCCGCCGAGCACGGCCAGCGGGACCGGCGCGCCGAACGGTTGGCCTATCTCGGCGGTATTGCCGAAGTCGTCCGCGGCACGCAGCACATAGCGTCCAGCGCCCTGCGCCGTACCGCGGCTCCAGCGGCCGAGTACGGCGGGCTGTGGTACGGCGCTCTCGTCTTCGGCGACGAGCTGGCTGCTGCCGGACTGTTCGACGAGCAGCTGCCAGTAGGGCTGCGCCGTCGGGAAGCTTGCAAACCGTGCGTCATCCACGCTGCCGCTGATCGCTACGACGGCGTCGAGCGGCACGGCGCCGGACGCCGGTGCGGTGATCGCGAGCGTCGGCGGCGTCGAGTCGACGTCGACCACGTAATGGCGCGTTGCGGTCCAGCCGCAGGCGTCGCTCGCCTGTACGCGGATCGCGTAGTGGCCGTCGGTGACCGGATTGCCGCTGACATGGCCATTCCAGCTGATTTGGAATGCGCCGCTGATGTTCTGCGCCTCGCCCAGCGGTGCCAGCTCGCTGCCGAGTTCATAGCTGACGAAACCGTCGCCGACTACCGCGACCAGCGCGTGCAGGGTCGCGCGATAGCTCAGCGGTTCGCGTGCGATCAGCGGGATGGTGACGTTGCGGTAGCGCGGCGCACCGTTGACCGAAAGACCGAGCAGCGGCACGCGCGGCTCGGTGTGGCGTTCGCCCGGCACGCCTGGTCTGAGCAGTGGAAACACACCGATGTCGGGTTCCGCAGCGCCGCCGAGGCCAAGCTCCGCGATGCTGTCCAGCTCGAAGCTCGTCGCGCTGCAGACGACCGCGCCCGAGGCGTTCGCGACCTCGAGTTCGGCGTTGATGCGGCCGTTGAGATCGGCCACGGCCTCTCCGTTGCCGCGCAGTTCACGGGTCGACGCCGCCGTCGTCGCCCTATGCCGCGTGAGGCACGCGCCCGGCGACAGCAGCCCCCTTTCGTCCGGACACACGGTGCCCCTGTCGCTCGCTTGCGACGTGAGCGATAGCTGGTAGCTGATTGTCGAATCGCTGCGCAGGGCGGTGCCGACGCGCAGGGCCGGGAAACCGTCGGCATCGCGCGCCGCGCAGACGCGGCTGCCGCTGGTCGGCCAGTCGAGTTCGGCCTGAGCAGGGTCGCGATCGATCTCGATGTTTCGGATATTACCGACGCGGAGCGTGCCCGCCGTTGCCAAGCCGGTAGCCGTATAGCGTCCCTCGGGCATGGCTGCGGTCGAGACGTTGACATCGCGCATCCAGGGAAACTCGGACGTCGCCGTCGCGTCGTTGCGTGCCGGTGTTTCGTCGACCAGTACGTACCTTCCGCCTGTGCCGTCGAGCGCGAGGTCGTAGTGCTGCATGATGACGCCGTGTTCGGCAACGAAGCGCCATTGCTGCGTCGGCACGCCGGCGCAGCGCTCGCCGTATACGGGGCTGGCACCGAGAAGTAGTCCCTCGTCCGGCGGCGATGTGATCGTGTCGCAGTACACGTCGGCGGATGTCGTCGTCGCGAAGCCCGTGGAATTGACGAGCCGCGCGCTGATTTTGCCGATCCCGGCGGGCGGGAAGCGGAAATAGGCGTGCCGCGCGTTGGTGGCCGTCGGGCGCACGGAACGGTAGTCGCCGCTGTCGATGGCTTCCGCGTCGGCACCGATGCGCAGTTCCACACCGTCGGCGATATCGTCGTAGAACACCGGTACGACGACCTGGATTTCGTCGGGGCGCAGCGACAGCAGCTCGCGCACTTCCGGCGGTTCGACGGCGGTGAGATCGGTGCGGGGACAGAACACGCGCGGTCCATCGAGCCCGCTGGTTCGCACGCGCAGCTGGTCGCCGAGCAGGCGGCTGCCGTCGGCGCGGATGCCGACCGCGCGCAGGCGCCGGTCGGCGCCCTGCGGCAGCGAGCTCCACGGAAGCTGCAGCTTGATGCCGCGGTCGTAGTGGTCGAACTCGAACGGCGGCCGCGTACCCGACAGGGTCGCGAACACGCTCCATTCGCCGGGACGGCGCGCATCGGCGATTTCGATGTCGATGGCGGCAAAGCCCGGGCTGCCGTCCAGCAGCCAGAGGTCCACCTTGAGCGGATCGGCGATGACGAGGTCGATCGCCGTCGGGAAGTCGGCCGGGTAGTTCACCGGGCCGACAGCAGGCGCCGGATAGACATGCTGTGCGCTGCAGGATGGAAACCCGCCCAGGCAGTTAGCGAACAGGAGCTGTTCGACGACGGCACCAAGCTCACGCACGCTGTGGTTTCCGGCCCGGTCGTAGGCCGTAGCGCGTATCGTCTGGCCGGTGAGGCCGCGATAGTTCGCCTGCAACAGGTCGCCGCGTGCGTCGAGCGGCGCTTCGCGCCAGTCGCCGCCATCGAGCGCCCGCAGCTCGTAGCGGAAGTGGTCGAGATGCAGGTCGGTGGCTGCGCTCTCGACCTGCAGTTGATTGGTGTAGTAGCGATCGGGGGCGGCGCCGTCGCTGGAAGGCAGGTTCGGTTGCATGAGCCGTCCCGTGAGTACCGGCGGCGTCGTGTCCAGCACGAGCTTCAGCCTCTGCCCGGCGACGTCGACGACGTAGTCGCCG
>JAAFHE010000707.1 GCA_013298265.1 Lysobacterales bacterium
GCGCACGATGTCGTCGACGCCGAGTACAGCAAGGCGTTGAACGCGGTGGTGATGGTCTCCTCGTCACCGACCAACGCGCTCTACGTCTACAGCCTGGCCAGCGGCAGCGAAAAGCGGCTGGCCTTGAACAAGCCGCCGGCGGCGGTGTCCATCAGCCCGGACGGTGCGTTCGCCGCGGTCGGGCACGACGCGCTGGTCACGCATGTCGATCTGGCCTCCGTCGGCGGCAGCAGCCCGGTGACCAAGCTGCTCAACCTGTCCTCCGATGTGTTCGATCTGGTGCTGGACGGGCATGGCACCGTGCACGTCTTTCCGGCCACGGACCAATGGACCAGCGTGCATTCGATCGCGGTGGCCACCAACACCGAGACCTTGGGATACGGCCCTTACGCGGGTACCCATGCGCGGCTGCATCCGTCGGGCAACAACATCTACGCGGCCAACAACGGTCTGTCGCCCGACGACATCGAGAACTACCAGATCGTTGGCAGTGCGGTCACGCGGCTCGGGGATTCGCCGTACCACGGCACCTATCCGATGTGCGGCAACCTCTGGTTCGACGAAGACGGCGCCAAGATCTACACCGCGTGCGGGCGCTCTTTCCGCGCCGCCACCGCGCGCGATCAGGACATGGTTTATGCCGGCACGATGGCCTTGTCGGTCAGCCAGTTCTACGGCTACCGCATCCTGTCGCTGAGCGCACAGACCGCGACGCATGAAGTCGCCCTGATCGAGCAACCCTGGTACGAGTGCCAGGGCTATGCGCAGATGCCCAACGCCTGTGTGTCGCACCTGAGCCTGTACGACAGCGACTTCCTGAACCTCACGGCACGCTATTCGATTCCACCGGTGACCGTGGGTGCATCCAGCTACGCGCAGCGCGGCCTGTTCGTCTTCCACAAGAACGGTGGCGGCAAGCTGCTGATCAGCCGGCTGGTGGGCGTCGCGGACGTGAACGCCTCGTACCTGTTGAGCGTCGTGCCCTGAGGGGAACTCAAGCCGCCACTACCCGCCAGCGCGCGATGTCTTGCGCGCTGGCGCGGTAGTGGCCACCGAACAGCAGGCCACCGCGACTGGCCATCATCAAGGCGATGCGGGCCGACGGGGCGTGGCCGTCGTTCGCCAGCGCCGCCAACTCCGCGAAGGCCCGCGCCCAGGCGCCGGCTTCGAGGTGGCCGAGCGCGCGCCCGAAGCTCGGTGCTGGCGCCACAACGGCAGGTGCCTGGGTGGTGGCCGGCCGGGCCGAGGCGCGCAGAAGCGTGATCGTGGTGGGCATGGTGGACTCTCCCCAACCGGGGGCCCGAGCGGCCCCCATGCGATTCACTATAGGAAGCGCAAGCGGCCCTTGCCTCCCACGGGCGAGGGGTCGGTGCGGGCCAAGCTAGGGGGGCGCGCGCCGCGCCGACGGCGTTTCAGCCCAGCGCGAGGCTCAACACCGTGCCCACGAACGCGGCAAAGCCGACCCAGTGGTTGAGTCGGAACGCGCGGAAGCACCCCTCGCGTGAGCGGTCGCGGATCAGGGTGTAGTGCCAGCCGGCAATCGCCGCGGAAACCCCCAGGCCCGCGTGGAACGGCCACGCCAGATTCAGGTGCAGGCCGATCACCGCCCACACGGCGATGAAGAGGCCGTAGAAGGCCATCACGCCGGCCACGTCGAAGCGGCCCAGCGTGATCGCCGACGTCTTGATGCCGATCAACAGATCGTCGTCGCGGTCGACCATCGCGTACTCGGTGTCGTAGGCCAGCACCCAGAACAGGTTGCCGAGCAGCAGCCACCAGGCCAATGCCGGCACACGGCCTTGAACCGCCGCAAACGCCATCGGAATGCCGAAGCTGAACGCCACACCCAGCACCGCCTGCGGCATCGAGAAAAAGCGCTTGGTGAAGGGGTAGAAGATGCTCACCGCCAGCGCCGCGAAGCTCCAGGCGATGGTGGCGGCGTTGGTCGTCAGCACCAGCGCAAATGCCACGAGCGCGAGTGCCGCGCCGAGCAGCAGGGCTTCCTTGCTGCTCACGGCACCACTCGTCACCGGCCGCTGCGCGGTGCGCTTGACGTGTTTGTCAAAGTCGCGGTCGGCCACGTCGTTGACGGCGCAACCCGCGCTGCGCATCAGGAAGGTGCCGAGCGTGAACACCGCGATCAGGTGCCAGCCCGGGAAGCCGCCACGCGCGAGCCACAGCGCCGACAAGGTCGGCCACAGCAGCAGGTAGCTGCCGGCCGGGCGGTCCCAGCGGACCAGGTTGAGGTAGAGCGCGAGGCGCGATGGGGTCGACATGGCCCGATTGTCTCCGCGCCGCGGCGCATCGGTCTGGCATAGTCGTGCGCAGCTTCCGCCCCACCATGACCGAGACTTCGCAGACCCATCCCGTCCCACAGGGCCTGCGCCTGAGGCGCTTTTTGCTCGCGGCCACGACCTATGCGTTCGGCCTGCTCATCCTGGCCCTGTGCGCCGCTTTCGGGCTGCTGAGTGGGGCCGCGCTGACCCAGGTGGGCTTGATGTTCCTGGGCATCAACCTGGTGTTCTTCGTGCTGTTCCGCAGTGGCTGGAACCTGCGTTTCACGGACCCGTCGCTGACCTTGGCGCAGGTTTACGTGGCGATCGCGGTGGTGGCGGTGACTCTCGTGCTGGGCGAGAAGCTGCACCTTGTCGCGGTGCCCTTCTACAGCTCGATCTTTGTCTTCGCGATGCTGCGGCTCACGCCGCGCGAGATGGTCGCCGTCGAGCTGTTCATGCTGCTGACCTACGGCGCGGCCGTCGCCGCTCGGGTGTGGCGTTACGCGGGCGGGCTCGATCTGCAGGTCGAGGCCGTCCACGCGGCGCTGGTGGTCCTGAGCTCGGTCTGGTACGCGATGGCCGCGGGTTACATCAGCAGCCTGCGGGCGCGGCTGCGCGAGTCCAAGCAGACCATCGAAGCAGA
>JAAFHE010000708.1 GCA_013298265.1 Lysobacterales bacterium
AGCCAGTCGGGCGGCAGCAGCGGCGGCTCGAGACTGCCGCCGGCGGCCGTGTCGAAAAACAGGCGCTGCACGACGCGGTCGATACGGGCGAACTCCGGATCCAGCGGCTCGCTGTCGGCGAGCAGGTCGGACTTCAGTGCGTCCAGGCGCAGCCCGAGCCGGTGCAGCAGGTGTTCCGCCGGACGGCGGAAATAGTCCAGCACGTTGGCGAACAGCAGCGTCGCCGGTGCTGCTACCGACATGCCCGATGCCGCATCGAGGAACGCCGGCACCGCGCTGCCCTGTTCGCGCAGCAGCGCGATCGCATCGCCGCGATAGGAGAACAGGCGCGGATCGCTTGCATCGAAATAGCGCGCGTCGAACGGCTGCAGCGGATGCCGCACGAGCCACGGCCGCGGCGCTTCGCTCTCGTCGCGGCCGCGCAGGCCGTGGCTTTCGTCGAGCAGGGCCAGCAGTTCCGCGAGCGGTGCGGCGGGATTGCGCGGCTTGCCGTCGCGCACGCCTTCGCCGATGTAGCTCAGATGCAGCGCATCGCGCGCGGCCATGACGGTTTCGAGGAACAGATAGCGATCGTCGCTGCGCACGTCGCGATCGCCGAGGCGGCGATGCGCGGCCATCAGGTCCAGCCCCGCGTCCGAACCGGCGCGCGGGAACTGCCCGTCGTTGAGGCCGAGCACGGCGACGACGCGGAACGGAATCGCGCGCTGCGGCACCATGCCGCAAACCGTCATGCCGCCGACGAGGAAGCGCTGCCGCTCCGACAGCGCGAGCAGGCGTTCGCGCAGCACTTCGCGCACGAGGCCGAACTCGATTTCCGCGTCGACTCCGGCGTCAACCGCCTCCGCGGCGAGGCTGCGCACGACGCGGCGCAATTCGGCCAGCGCGGCGACCGCCGTGGTATCGGCGAAATCAATGCGGAACAGGCTGTCGACGAGCACCTCGCAACGCCGCGACCACGCGCTCAGGCTGCGCCGCTGCTGCGCATCGCGGCAGAGCTGGGCCAGTAGCTGCAGCAGCCGGTCCAGCGCGCCCAGCACCTCGGCCTGCACCCCGTGCACGCCTTCGACCGGCACGAGCACGCTGCCGTCGGGCAGGGTCAGCGCCTGCGCTTCGCCCTCGCCTTCGTCGCCCAGCACGTAGCCCGCGAGCAGCCGGTCCATGCCCCAGGCAAAGGTGTGCTCGGCGATCGGCGGCACGCCGAGGCGGGCGCGGAATTCCGGATCCAGCGCCCAGGCCACGCGGCTGCGCGCGATCCAGCCGGACAGCAGCTCCACGCCGGCCGCGTCGAGCGCGAGCGCCCGTGCGATCTCGGCCACGCCGAGCAGATCGAGCACCTGCGCGGCGCTCAGGCGCGTCTGCGGCAGGTCGATCAGGCTCGCAAACGCGAGCAGCAGCGGATGACCCTGCACCACCGGCACATCCGCCAGGTGATACGGCAGCAGCCCCTGCACGCGGCCGGGCTCGCCGAACACCGCCGGCAGTAGCGCGACATAGGCCTGGATGTCGGGCGCCATCACGACGATGTCGGAGGGCTTCAGGTCGGGATGTTCCTCGCGCTCGCGCAACAGCGCGTCGCGCAGCACTTCCAGTTCGCGCAGGCGCGTATGGCAGGCATGTACGCGCAGGCTGCGGTCGGTGAGCTCCGTCGCGGCTTCGGCCTCTACTGGCTGCAGCAGCGTCGTGTCGAGCTGGCGGATGCTGTCCTGCAGGCGTGCGAGGCGGCCGGCCGAACGTGTAGGCCGCTCGTCCTCGCTGTGGCGGATGTCGACGCTGACGTCCTCGGCGCCGGCCAGGGCCAGCACGAAATGCTGGCCGAGCCGGCCCCAGCTCGCGAGCAGCGGATGGCCGATGCCGAGGAATTCCTGCTCCGAGGCGTCGGAAAACGCACCCAGGCGCGCGAGCCCGGCGAGGTAGTCGCGCTCGGGCTGCAGCCCGGCCCAATACTCGCGGCAGGGATCGGGCACGTAGAGCACGACCGGCCGGCGCCGCGCGACCGCGCGCAGGGTCGCGAACTCGGTCGGCGCGAGATGGCTGATGCCGAACACATGCAGCGGTTCGTCCGGCAAGGTGCCTTCCGCCACATTGTCCAGTTTGTTCATCAGCGCATTCAGGCGTTCGCCGCGGTGCGGTCGGCCGATATCGTCGCGCAGGCGCCTCCACAGCGGCGCCAGGAAGGTCGGCTCCGGCACGTTATCGCGCCCAGCCAGCCAGGCAGCCAGCCAGTCCGGCCGGTAGACGAGATAACGCGTAAAGATCGCGGCGATGCGGTCGGCGAGCTGGAAGCGCCGCCGCGGCGCGTCGACGCCCTGCAGGTAGCGGCGCACGGCGATGTCCCCGATCTGCGGCAGCAGTTCGTGGATGCGCCAGCGCAGCGCTTCGCGCCGGTACGGACGCAGCGCGACGACGGACTCGCCAAGCAACTGGTGCGCGAGCCGGTCCAGCCAGGCGCTGGGCAGGGAGATCTCGAGATTCGCCGCGATGCCGGCCGGGCCGCGCTGGCGCGCAAGCGCACGCGCGAGCCACTGGCGGATGCCCGGATGCGCAGCGATCACGTCGAACGGCTGCAGCGGCTGCGCCGGCGGCGCCGCGTCCATCAGACTCAGCAGCGGCGGCAGCAGCGCCTCCAGCCGGCTGGCGCGATAGACGAGAATTCCCTGCTGCATGCGGCTACATCGCGCCCGAAGTCCAAACCCGCAGCCTAGCGCAACGCAAGGCCTGCGGTGCGCAGGCACGCGACCGATACGCGCAGCGGTGCCTGGCCCGAATGGCACTGACTTAAACGCGGCATCCCGATTTTCGTCGTTCCCGCGTAGGCGGGAATCCAGTGACTTCAGGCCTTTTCGACCCGAAAAAAGCGCTGGACCCCGCTTACGCGGGGATGACGGGTCTTAAGTCAGTGCCATTCGTGCCTGACCCG
>JAAFHE010000709.1 GCA_013298265.1 Lysobacterales bacterium
GGCGGTCACTTCAGATGTTCGGCGAAGGCCTCGGCGGCCTGGATGGTGTTGTCGGCGAGGGCGTGGATTTCCTCTACGACGGCCGGCAGCGGCGAGCGGCTGGAGAGTTCGCCGAAGACAATGTAAAGATCCTCGTTGCCGACGCTCTGCAGGCCCAGGTTGGACAGCGGGTTGACCGGGTTCAGGCGCAGGCATGCCTCGTTAAAGGCGTTGCGGTCCTTGACCTGACTGGCCAGGCAAAGGGGCGAGGAGACGAAGATCTGTTCGCCGGAAACGGCCAGATGCATGGACAGGTCGCCATGCTCGTGCATGGCGATGTTGATGGTGGCGTCAACGCCACCGACGAGGTTGAGCTCTATGCCTTCGAGATCGACGCTCGTATCGGAGCGCAACGCCTCGAATAGCGATTCGGTAGTCCAGGGGGTGTTCACGATGTACCTAGCCTCCTGCGAAAAATCGTGAGTGGTGGCGCTGCCATTGCAACGTGCCAACGTGACAGGAGCGAACACGGGGCCACTCCTGCGTTGCAGCGGCGCGGTGGCTAATCTGACGGCTAACACGCGCCGGTACAAGTCCCTCGAGTGGGACTTGCAGCGGAGCGGCAATGCGGTGCTGAGGCTGGGTGACGGCGTCGCATGAAGTTCGAGACGAGAGCATACGCCGGACCCGCCCGGCGGCCACCGCGCATAAAGAAAGCCCGGCTTGCGCCGGGCTTTCGGGTGTTGCCTTGAACGACAGCGCTTACTTCTGCGCTTCGAGTTCGGTGCGGCGGTTACGCGCGCGGCCTTCCTTCGTGTCGTTGGTGTCGATCGGACGCGATTCGCCGTAACCGGTCGGACCGGACAGGCGGCCGGCGTCAATGCCGTGCGAGGTCAGGTAGTCATACACGATGCGCGCGCGGCGCTCGGACAGACCCTGGTTGTACTCGTCGCTACCGACGGCATCGGTATGGCCGATGACTTCGACGCGGACGGCCGAGTTGCGCTGCAGCGTATCGACGGCCTGGTCCAGGATCGCGATCGAGTCAGCGGTCGGTTCCTGCAGGGTCGGGCCGATGTTCGATTCGCCCTTCTTCGGACGGTCGAACTTGAAGTTCACGCCACGCAGATCAATCGTGACGACGAGCGGGCAACCGTCCGGACCGACGTTGGTGCCGGCCGGGGTCGACGCGCAACGGTCGTCGCAGTTGTTCACGCCGTCCTTGTCGTCGTCGAGATCACGGCACGAGGTCTCGGCCGTCTTGACCGGCGGATCATTGCGGACTTCGGTCGGAGCGACGACGCCGTCACCGCCGCCGAAATTGATCAGCAGGCCGACGCTGGCGATCACGTCAATGAAGCCCGTGCTGTCGTCAGCGGTGTAGTACTGGCGCGAGTTGTTGTCGCGGTCATAACGGGCAGCGATTTCGGCGCGGAAGGCGAGACGATCGCTGAAGCCGTGCTGGACGCCGCCACCGACGGTGAGCATGGGATCCCAGCCATTGACCCTGGACGGGCGCAGGTTGTCGCCCGAGATCGCGGCATGACGCAGGAAGCCGAGGCCACCCATCATGTACGGACGCCACGAGCTGCCGGCATCGCCAAAGAAGTAACGACCGGCGAAGCCGACGCCGGCATTTTCGAATTCATGGCCATCGCGGGCCGAGCCATCTTCGAAATCGGCATTGTTATGTGTCACTTCGAAATCGACCGCGAAATTCGGGGTCGACCAGTAGCCGATGCCGATACCGGTGAACAGCGACGTATCGGTTTCGCGATCGCTGTCAGGGATCACGGCGCCGATGCGCGGAGCGATGTACCAGTTGCTGTAGTCCTGCGCCTGCGCCGAGCCAATACCGGCCAGTGACAGGGCAATCAGGGCAAACAAGCCATTACGTTTCATTCGGAGTCTCCTCATTGGTG
Source organism: Lysobacterales bacterium (assembly GCA_013298265.1). GTDB lineage: Bacteria > Pseudomonadota > Gammaproteobacteria > Xanthomonadales > Rhodanobacteraceae > Tahibacter. The sequence goes on from JAAFHE010000709.1 coordinate 1,902, forward strand.
TTATCGCGCGCGTCCACTCCACCCCGTACGGACGCAAAGCTCGTTCACTTTAACAACTAAAAGTGGCGATGGCGTGGCTTAACATTTGGGCCCATTCCCGGGCGGCCGGCAGTCTAGCAAAATCAAAGACCTGTAACTACTCCGCTCCCCGCCCGTTCATGCGCCGCTCAGTAGAGTCTTAACAATTCGGGTGTTTATTGCGCAAACTGAGTCACGACGATGTGAAAGCTCCCAGGGCGCAGAGTCCGCGGCAGCGCCGCATGATGCCGAAGGCTTCTGGAGCAAGGTGTCGGCCTTCGGAACGTCACCTCGACGGCGTCGCGACCGCACCGAAAGCCGGTGAACCGAAGCAAGCACGACAGGTCAGATCCGGCACACGCCGCGACGAAGGCGCGCCCGAGGGTGCGAGAAGCCAATTCCTGTCGGCGAGGTCGAAGCCCTTACTGGTCGACTGCCGATTTTCGCGGTGGATCCGGACCGGACCGCTTGACCTTGGCCGCGCCAGCCGCTACTTATGACCGGATCGAAGGGGAGTAGCTCCTCGCGCGAGGATCGTCATCACGGGCTTTCGCCCCGGTCACGCGGCTGTCGTTCACCGTCCATCCCGGTAACGCAGTGAGCAAGACTTCGCCGTAGACGGCGAAGTCTTGCCAGCTTTTTTGCGTCTCCTTGCCTAAGCCAGACAGCCGACCTACCAGGGTATCCATGGAATTCCTGTCGCCCGACTTCTTCACCGCGCTGTTCGCTATCGTCCTGATCGACCTCGTGCTGGCCGGCGACAACGCCATCGTGATCGCGCTAGCCGCACGCAGCCTGCCCAAGGATCTGCAGACGAAAGCGATCTTCTGGGGCACGGCCGGCGCCATCATCGTGCGAACACTGATGACGCTGGTCGTTGTCTGGCTGCTGCACTTCCCGGGACTGATGCTGGCCGGCGGTGTGATGCTGATCCCGATCGCGCTTAAGCTCCTGTCGGAAGACCATCAGGACGACGAACACGAGATCAGCCGG
>JAAFHE010000072.1 GCA_013298265.1 Lysobacterales bacterium
TTCCGCCAGCAAGTCGCCATCAAGCTTATCCGCATCGGCTGGGACGCCGCCGACACGCAGCAGCGCTTCCGCACCGAACGGCAGATCCTGGCGGGCCTGCAGCATCCGAACATCGCGCACCTCGTCGACGGCGGCGTCGGTGCGGACGGCCGGCCCTGGCTCGCGCTCGAATACGTCGACGGCACCGACCTGCGCCAGTGGTGCGATAGGCGCACCCTGGATCTGCGCCAGCGCCTGGCGCTGTTCCTGACCGTGTGTGACGCCGTGCAGCATGCGCACCAGCGCCTGATCGTGCACCGCGACCTCAAGCCGTCGAACATCCTCGTCAGCGAAGCCGGTAGCGTGAAACTGCTGGATTTCGGCATCGCCAAGCTGCTCGACGCCGATGCCGACGCCAGCGCGACGCGCATCTTCACGCCGGAGTACGCCGCGCCGGAGCAGGTGCGCGGCGAAACCGTGACGACGGCGGTCGACATCTACGCGCTGGGACTGCTGCTGTACGAACTGCTCTGCGGACGGCGCCCCTACAAAGTGGAAAACTCCACTCCGGCCGCGTACGAACGCGCGATCCTCGATCAGGAGCCGACGCGGCCGAGCCTGATCGTCACGCGCGATGCGCACCAGGCTCCGGCCATCGCCGCAAAGCGCCACCTGACGCCGGAGCGCCTGCGCCGCGAACTGCGCGGCGATCTCGACGCCATCGTGCTCAAGGCACTGCGCAAGGAACCGGCGCTGCGCTATGCCAGCGTCGGCGAATTCGCCGCCGACCTCGAACGCTACCTGCGCCACGAACCGGTGCGGGCGCGGCGCGGTAGCTGGCGCTATTCCGCCGCGCGCTTCCTGCAGCGGCACGCGGCCGCGGCCCTGTTCGGTGCGGTTGCGCTGCTCGCGCTGTTCGCCGGCCTGGGCGTGGCGCTGTGGCAAGCCCAGGTCGCGCGCGGAGAGCGCGACGCGGCGCGCCAGGCGCTGAGTTTCATGACCACCTTGTTCGACAACGCCGATCCGGCGCGGCAGAAGGGCGACAAGCTCAGCGTGCGAGACCTGCTCGACGCCGGCGTGCAAAACATGCGCAGCGCGCTAAGCGGGCAGGATCTGGCGCGCGCCCGGCTGCTCGTGACCATGGCGTCGGCCTACCTGGGACTCGGCCAGACCGAGCCTGCCGCACCACTGATCGACGAGGCGCTCGCCATCGCGCGGCAACGCGGCGACCGGGTGCTGGAAGCGTCGGCGCTGATCCAGCAGTGCCGCGGACTGGACCTCGGCAACGATTCGAGCCGCTGCCCGGTGCTGCTGGATCGCGCGGAAAGCCTGCTCGACGCGCGCGATCCGGAACAGGCGCAACTCATCGCCTACTCGCTCGCCCTGCGCGTCTATGGCCTGGAGCTGGACAACCGTTTCGATGACATCAGGACGTCGATGCAGCGCGGGCTGGCCCTGCTTGGCGATTCGCCGGAGCATCGTTTCCTGCGCGTGCAGCTAAGCGGTCACCTGGCGCACGCGCTGAGCAGACAGGATCGGCCGTCCGAAGCCGAGGCGGTGCTGAGGCCGCTGCTGGACAACCTGCGCGGCGACGCGACCGCCGAACGCGTGCTGCTGGCCGACATGCTCGGCACACTCGCACCTGCAGTCGCCCGACAGGGGCGCAACGAAGAAGCCGTGGGGCTGCGCCGCGAAGCGCTGGCCGTGATGGAAGCACTCTATGGCCCGAACGATCCGACGATTACCCACCAGCTCAATGGTCTTGCCGTCGCACTCAATGCCGTGGGGCGCACCGAGGAAGCGCTACCGCTGCTCGAACGCACCGTCGCGCTGGACCGCAGCCGCGGCGAGGACGGAACGCACGAGCTGGCCAGCGGCCTGTGCAACCTCGGCGCCGTACTGCTGGTGAGCCAGCGGGACGCCGAAGCGCGCGCGCGCTTCGATGAAGCCGTTGCGGTCGCGCACCGCTCCGGTATCGCCCTCGAGTTGGGCCGTTGCCTGCTGTGGCGCGCGAGCGCGGAGCTGATCGGTGGCGATACCACAGCGGCACAGCAGGACACAGCGCGCGCGCGCGCCGTGCTGACACCGGCGCATCCGCCCACGTCCGACCTCCTGCTGCGCATCCGCAGCGTCGATCTCGCCGCACAGTGGCGCGCGCGCGGCCCTGCTGTGCCCACGCAGGAATCCTGCGGCGAGGCCGCCGCGATCCAGGCCGCCTTTGCGCAGTCGGCCCAGCGCGACGGCGCCGATGCGAAATTTGCCTCGTTCCTGGCGGCATTGTGCGGCAGCGGCGAAAAACTCGCTGTGGTCGGCGGCGGCAACGCACGCGAGGCGCTTGTCGCGGGCCTCGAGCGCCGCGATCACGACTACCGCGCACGCATGGCTCAGGCAGTGCTGGCGGCGTGGCCGGCAGGCGGAAACCACGCGTTGCCTTGAGCCGTGACTGTCCGATCGGACTATCGAACTGCCGCAGACAGGGAGAATGTACGCGGTCAGCACTTCTCAACCCGTGCGCGCGTACCGGCTCCACAACAGATCGAACTGGCCGCCAAAACAACGCACGAGATAGGCGTCGTCGCTGACGACGAGGTTTTCGTCGTTGACGTGGCTCGCGCTGCGGGTCCAGTTGAAGCTGCCGTTGGCGAGCAGGCGCGCGTCGAACAGCGCGAACTTGTGGTGCATGTGCGCCGGCCCCGCGTCGAGACGGATCTCGATGCCGGCTTGCGCGAGCCGTTCGACATCGCTGCCATTGTCGAAGCGCTTGTCGTTGTCGGTGATGATGCGCACCTGTACGCCGCGGCGATGCGCCGCGATGACCGCGTCGGAAAGGCGATCGTCGGCCAGCGTGAACACGCAGATGTCGAGCTGCCGCCGCACGCCGGCGCACAGTTCGCGCAGCTTGCGCACGCAGCTGTCGCCGGGCGCGAAGAACGCGTTGTGCGCCGCCGCGGCCGCGGCCGCCGACAGGTCCAGCGTCTTTACGATCTGTTCCAGCCAGCGCAGCATGGCGAGCGCTTGTGCCGGCTGCGCCTGGATCTGCTCGCGCGCGATGGCGAAGGCGGCGTTGCGCAGGCGGCGGATCTGCTCGACCTCCGACTGCGCGCCGATCTCGCGCAGCTCGAAGCGTTCGTCGTTGTCGAGGCGGAAATCCGCTGCCGTCGCGCGCAAGGTCTGGTCCAGCTGCTCAAAGTCCATCGAAGCCTCACGCGCAGTCTGGCCTGGATTGTGGCAGCCGCGGCGGTTGCGTCAATCGCACGCACGGCCATTCCGGGTCGGGATCGGGCGTCGTGTCAGTCGTGCCGCGGAACAGCGTAGGTAGCAGGCGAGCCATGGTCGCGCCGCATCGGTGCGGCCGGATTCGGGCCGCTACCGCGAGAGAACCCTCATGCCGAACCGTGTCTTCCGTTTCCCTGGCCGCCGCGCCGCGCCATTCCTGCTGTGCTGCGGCTTTGCCTTGTCGCTGCCGCTCTGGGCCACGGAGCCGCAGGACGGCAATTTCGACCGCAGCTTCAATCGCACACAAGGCTGGAACGGAGCACCAGGCTGGGCCACGATTGCTTTCGATCATCCTGGCCGTACGCCGCGCGACACGGCCTTGAGCGTGAGGCTGCTGCTCGATGGCACGATGATCGTCAGCGGGCTTGCGGGGCGTGACAGCTTCGCCGAGAACAACGGCCTGCTCGCAGCGGCACGCCTGAACACCGACGGCTCGCCGAGCATGTTCTGGGCCAGTCCCGAGGACCTGCGCAGCGGCGGCCTGCAGGGTCGCATTACCTGGCCCTACCTGTATGACTTCTTCACCGCGACGCCGGCCGGCATGAACAACGGCGGTAACGAAGGCGTGGGGTTCGCCGGATCCGGTCGCGTGACGACGGGTACGAGTATCAACAGGGCGAAATACTTCAGCGTGTCGCCGTCCGGCACCACGCTCAACGGCGGCCTGGGCACCTGCGAGCTCTATGCAGGCGGCGCGCTGCGCAACTTCTACGCGCTCGGCGCGAACACGCGCTACTACGATTCGGCGGTGATCGCCGGCTATGTGCGGCGCTACGGCGACCAGGCTTACCTCGAGGCCAACTGCGAACTGTCGGGCAACCAGGTCAAAACACGAACCGTGCCGGACACCTTGCCGAGCAGTCCGGCCGGCGTGATCGGCGCGGTCAGCATCATGCCGCATTACCTGAACGCCGACGCCACGGTCTATTCGCGCCGCCTGTTCCGCAACTTCAACAGTGCCGGCGACAACGACGTGCAATTGTGCGAGCCCGGCTACAACTACACCGTCACGCCGCCGACGCCGTACTCGAACTGCAGCGTGTTCCAGCCGAATATAGGCGGTCATCTCGACGACCTGCTGTTCAGCGTCGTGCCGACCTACGGTGGTTTCACCACGGGCCTGATCGAGTCGCAGGCGGAGTCCAGTCCTGGCACCGGCGACGACCGCCGCGTATTGACCATCGCCAGGCCGCGCGTCTACGGCGTCAATTCCACCGGCGACGTGTATCAGCGTGATTCGCAGCAGCAGAGCTATCAGCTTGGCGATGCGACCAGTCCATCGTCGTCTCTGTCGTTCCACGCCCCGATCGGTGTCATCGACGGCCGCAACGGCACGACGCTCTGGGTGGTCATGGCCTTGCGGCCGTTCCCCGGCGCCAACGAGTTCCGCGAAATCGCCGTGGCGCGGTTCAAGTACTCCGACCTGTCGCTCGACACACGCTTCGGCAACGGCAACGGCTGGCGCCGCTACAGCCTCGGCGGCGCCGAAGTGATGCCGAATGCGGTCGTGCTCGACAACCAGGGCCGCCTCGTCATCGCCGGCACGCGGCGCTACAACCCCGACACCGACGACTGGGACTTCTTCGTCATGCGCATCAACGACGACGTGCTGTTCGAGGACAAGTTCGGCGATTGAGCGCGCCGCGACCGGTCAGCGGCGCCGAAACGGGCCAGGTTCACTTTGCGAGAAGAAGTGTACCCGGCCCGTATCTTTTATAAGACACGGCGATGTCGATCCGTCATCCTGTCGTTCGGCGCCTGTCGAAACCGACCGACAGGTGTCGGTGCCGTGAACAGGAGCACGCTGCATGCCGCTCGAACCCACCCCGCAGCGACCATCCGACGACGACGATGCCAGGCCCGGCACAGCGTCACTGTGGACCGAGCTGCGCCACGCGATCCGCGGCTCTGACGCGGACTACACCCGGATTCCGCTGCGGCGCGCGGTATTCCTGCTTGCCGTGCCCATGGTGCTGGAACTGGTGCTTGAGTCGACCTTCGCCGTGGTCGACATCTATTTCGTGGCCAAACTTGGGCCGTCAGCGGTAGCGACGGTCGGGCTGACCGAGAGTTTTCTGTTTCTGCTGTACGCGGTTGGCATGGGGCTGGCCATGGGTGTCACCGCGATTGTGGCGCGGCGCATCGGCGAGGGCCGGCGCGACGAAGCGGCCGTCACCGCGGTACAGGCGATTCTGGTCGCGCTCCTGGTATCGGTGCTGCCGGCGGTCATCGGCGTGGTTTACGCGCAAGACCTGCTGCGGCTGATGGGTGCGGATGCCTGGAGCCTGGAGCACGGCTACCGCTATACGCAGTGGATGCTGGGCAGCAATGCGGTGATCATGCTGCTGTTCGTGATCAACGCGATCTTCCGCGGCGCCGGCGACGCGGCGATCGCCATGCGCGTACTGTGGCTGGCGAACGGCCTGAACATCCTGCTTTGCCCGCTGCTGATCTACGGCCTGGGGCCGATTCCGGCGCTGGGCATCGAAGGCGCCGCCATCGCGACCACCATCGGTCGCGGCGCCGGGGTCGCGTATCAGCTCTGGATGCTGTTCCGCGGCGGCAAACACATCCGCGTGCTGGCGAGCCAGCTTGCCTGGCGCGGCGCATTGCTCTGGCACATCGTGCGCACCTCGCTGGGCGGCATCGGCCAGATGATCATCGCGATGACGTCCTGGATCTTCCTGATGCGCATCCTGGCCAGCATCGGCAATGAGGCCGTGGCCGGCGCCACGATCGCGATACGCATCCTGATGTTCGTGCTGATGCCGGCCTGGGGCATGTCCAATGCCGCAGCGACCTTGGTCGGCCAGAGCCTGGGCGCCAGCGCCGCGAACCGCGCCGAGGCCGCCGTATGGCAGATAGGCTGGTACAACATGGCCTACCTCGTCGCCGTGTCGGTGGTCTTCTTCCTGTTTCCGCAGGCGCTGGTCGGATTCTTCACTGACGATGCCCGGGTCGTCGCGATAGGCGCCGAATGGCTGCGCATACTGTCGTATTCGCTGTTCGTCTATGGCTGGTGGATGGTTGCCGTGCAAGCCTTCAACGGAGCCGGCGACACGCTGACCCCGACCGGGATCAACGTCGTCTTCTTCTGGGCCGTCCAGATTCCCCTGGCCTGGTTCCTCGCGCTGCATCTGGGCTGGCAGCACAGCGGCGTGTTCTGGGCGACGTTCGTTTCTGAAACCGCGGTAGGCCTGTTCACCTTGTGGCTGTTCACCCGTGGGCGCTGGAAGAACGCGAAGGTCTGAAACGGTTTCGTCATTTAGCGGTAACGCAACGCGGCCGTCGGAGTTGCGTTGATTTTCCCGGACCCGGAACGACACTGGAGCACTACGTCGGCATACGAAGTATCAGCGCATCTGCGCGAGCAATAGCCCGCCGACGTATGCGGAGCGATTGGGGTGAAGCGCCTACCATCTCGCATACGCGCTACTGGGCGGATTGGAAGCGGTTCGCGATGCCGACGCACCGAGCGTGGCCTGCGCTCGCGTGTCGCGGGCGGGCGTCTCTGGAGTGATTTCCAAGCTACCATCGTGGCCGAAAAGCGCCCAAATCAGTTGTTGCATTTTAGCTTTATCCCGCTATCATCGGCCGCGTGAATGTGAGGGTGTATACACAAACCGTTGCGGCTGCGTGATTCCGCAAAATGACTCGTCGAATTCTTCGGAAAGGACAGCAGATGCAAACCACACAGAGTATGGATGGCAACACCACGCTAGCTAAGACGGCGATGGTAGCGGCCGAGGTCCTGGTTCCCGGAGCTTCTAACCTCGTTGCCGGCAACGTTGGCACCGGCGTGGCAACGTTCATCGGCACCGTGGCTGCGGTGGCCGTGCTCGCACCGACGATGCCGATTCTCGGTGCGCTCGCTGCGATCGGCCTGCGCGTCAATTCGTACAGGCTGGCGACCAGCGGCACGAACCTGCTGAGCGATGCCAGCAACGCGATCACTGCCGCCAACGAAGTGATCAGCAAACCGTCGGGCCCGCAGTCAGGCAAGGCCTAAGGCCGAGCCATTTCCCCGGCCGGCGTGCGCAGCGCGCCGGCCGACCACTAATTGACTAAGTTCCAGGTGCTGGACGTGATCGCATGCGTTGCGATCAGGTTTCGCGGCAGACCCTCGCTTGCCCGATGCACGCCATTGTCGATCTGGACGTCCATCAGCCGGGGGCGCAGTGCGGATCGAAACCGAAACGCCAGAACAGAAATACGTCGAGGCGCTGCAGCGCGCTTCGATTCAGATCCGCACGCTGCGTGACGAGAATGCAGCGCTGCGCGCGACCAGCCCGATCGCGGTGGTGGGCATGGGCTGCCGCTATCCTGGCGGGGCCGACGACCCTGAGCGCTTCTGGGAAGTGCTCGCCGAAGGTCGCGACACCGTCGCGCCGATCCCGCGTGATCGCTTCGATATCGACCGATGGTATAGCGCGAATCCGGCCGACCCCGGCCGTATCTATGTGCGCGAAGCGGCACTGATCGGCGATGCCCGCGGCTTCGATCCGGGCTTCTTTCGCATTACCCCCGCCGAAGCCGAAGCGATGGACCCGCAGCAGCGCCTGCTGCTCGAAGTGAGTTGGGAAGCGCTCGAAGACGCGCGGATCGACACACGGCGGCTCGCCGGCACGCGTACGGGCGTGTTCATCGGGCTGTCGAACTACGACTATATCCAGGCGCACGTCCATTCGGGCGATCCGGCGCGGATTACGCCCTATTCGGGCAGCGGCGTGATGTTCAGCACCGCCGCGGGGCGCCTTTCCTATTTCTACGATTTTCGCGGGCCGTGCGTCACGCTCGACACCGCCTGCTCGTCGTCGCTGGTCGCGCTCGATGCGGCGATCAAAGCACTGCGCCGCCGCGATTGCGACACCGCACTTGCAGGCGGTATCAGCCTGATCCTTTCGCCCGATAGCTGCGTCGCCCTGTGCAAGGTCCAGGCGCTCGCCGCCGATGGACGCAGCCGAGCGTTCGACGAACGAGCCTCAGGCTATGGCCGCGGCGAAGGCTGTGGGCTGCTGGTGCTCAAACGGCTAGACGATGCCTTGCGCGACGGCGACCCGGTGCATGCGTTGCTTGCCGGCTCGGCAGTCAATCACGACGGGCGCAGCAACGGGCTGACCGCGCCCAACGGCCTCGCGCAGCAGGCCGTGATTCGCGCCGCGCTCGCCGATGCACAGCTAGCGCCTGATGCAGTCGACTATATCGAGGCACATGGCACCGGCACGCCGCTTGGCGACCCGATCGAGTTCGGCGCGCTCGACGCGGTGTTCGGCAAGCGTGTCCCCGAGCGCGCCTTGCTGCTGGGATCGGTCAAGACCAACATCGGTCACACCGAAGCCGCAGCGGGTGTGGCGGGCGTCATCAAGACCGTACTGGCGATACGTCACGCGACACTGCCGCCAAGCCTGCACTTCGAAACGCCCAACCGTCATATCGATTGGGCGGCGGCTTCGATCGAGGTCGTCGCGGCGGCACGCGCCTGGCCGGCGCAGGCGGCGGGGATCAGCTCATTCGGACTGAGCGGGACCAACGCGCACGTGGTTGTCGCCGCCGCGCCGACAAGCAAGGCAACCGACGTGGCGCCCTCGCTGCCCCACATCCTTGCGCTTTCCGCTGCGACGCCAGCCGCGCTCGCGGCGTTGGCCGCGGCCTGGGAAGCGCAGCTCGCCGACGCGCAAGGTGCCGACGTCGCCGACCTCTGCGCCACCGCCGCGCGGCGAACGCCGCTGGCCGAGCGTCTGGTCGCGGTCGGTGCCGACGCGGCGGGGCTTGTCGCGGATCTTCGTGCCACGGCGGCGCGCGCATCCGTCTCGGCGCGGCAGGCGAGCACGGCGTTCCTCTTCACCGGCCAGGGTGCGCAATACGCCGGAATGGGGCGTGCGTTGCTGACGAGCGAGCCGGTGTTTCGTGCGGCCTTCGAGCGCTGTGCGGCTGTCGCGGGCGACAGGCTGGGCGTTCCGCTCGCTGCATTGCTTGACGACGGCGAAGCGCTCGGCCGGACCGGGATCGCCCAGCCGGTCACGTTTGCGCTCCAGTGGGCGTTGAGCGAGCTTTGGGCTAGCCGCGGTGTACGGCCCGACGCCGTGGCCGGGCACAGCGTCGGCGAGTTCGCCGCCGCTGCCGCCGCCGGCGCGATGACGCCTGAGGCGGCGATGGCGCTGGTGATCGAGCGCGCACAGCGGATGCAGGCGTTGCCCGCGGGTGGTGCGATGGCGGTCGTGTTCGCGGCGCGCGAGCGCGTCGAGCATGTCGTCGGCACGCATGCGGGCAAGCTGGCCATTGCCGCCGTCAACACGGCCGAGACGATCACGTTGTCGGGTGAAGCAGCGGCGCTTGCCGAAGCGCTGGCGGCGCTGGCTCGGGAGGGGATCGAGGCCCTGCCACTCGTGGTTTCGCACGCGTTCCATTCGCCGCTGATGCGACCGATGCTCGCGGGTTTCCGCGCGGCCTGCCAAGCCCATCCGGCAGGATCGCCGCGGCTGCCCTTTTATTCCACGGTTACCGGCGCGAGGCTGCCGGCCGGCCGGGAGCTGACGGCCGACTATTGGGTCGAGCAAGTCGCCGCGCCGGTGCGCTTCGCCGATGTGCTCGCCGCGCTGCGCGCCGACGGGTTCGAGCGCTTTCTCGAGATCGGGCCGAGTGATGTGCTCGCCGGCTTCGCGCGAGCGGGTGGCGCGGAGCTGGCCACGGCTTCGCTCAAGCGCGGCGTCGAGGAGCGCGTCCAGATCGCCCGGGCGGGCGCCGCTTTGTGGTGCGACGGCGCTGAAGTCGACTGGGCGGCGACCATGCCCGCCCCCCAGCGCATCGTCGCCGCGCCGCACTACCCCTTCCAGCGCAAGCCCTATTGGCTTGAGGTGGCGCCACTGCGTCCCACCGGCTGGTCCTCTTTTGATTCCCGAGGCCCCCTTGATTCCCTTGATTGCCTTGATCCAAGCCCCGCCGCCGCGCCGGCCGAGAAAATCGCCATGAGCACCGCAGGAATCGTCGACCATCTGACCAAAACGCTGGCGTCGATCACCCGGCTCGAGCCGGCCGAGATCAGCCCCGCGCAGCACCTGACCGACATGGGGCTGGATTCGCTGATGCTTCTCAAGCTCGGCCAA
>JAAFHE010000711.1 GCA_013298265.1 Lysobacterales bacterium
AGGCCGCGCAGGCGGTGTGACGCAGTGCCGCATGCGGCCAGGATTGCGGCGGCAGCGTGCATTTCAAGCGGCGGATCGTGGAGCGGACGAGTCCTATGGTGAAACGAGACTTTGTTTTCGCAACTCCCTTGAGTCAAGGGGGTGAAGAGTGGTCGCTCAGCGCCGCAGGTTCAGACCACGCTGAACGCCCAGCGGGCCGCACCGGCCAGGCGACTGCAAAGCAGACGTCTGGTGGGGTTATGGAGATCTGGCGCAGCTCACAGCAGCATCCCCGAACGTTGTTCGGAACTTTCCGAAGGGGTGAAACGACGTGCATCTGAGATTGCTGCTACGGGCGGCTTTGCTGCTGGCATCCGGTGGCGCGTCGGCGGCGACCATCGAAGGACAGGTCACGCTGACGCTCGACGGCAAGCCGCTGCGCGCCGAGGAGGCAGCCGAGGCCGTGGTGTATTTCCGCCCCGCGGAACCGGTGCCGTTCGCTGCGGCGAAGCAGCCCGTCGAGATGATCACGCTGCGCAAGCAGTTTTCGCCGCGCATCCTGCCGATTACCGTCGGTACCGAAGTGCGCTTCCCGAACCAGGATCCCATCCTGCACAACGCGTTCTCGACATCGAAAGACAACGGCTTCGACATCGGTCTGTACGGACAGGGCGAGGGCAAGGCGCAGCGCTTCGACCACGCCGGCTATGTGCGTGTCTACTGCAATGTGCACCATTCCATGGTGGGGCATATCCTTGTGCTCGACACACCTTTCTTCGCTCGGCCTGACGCGCAGGGCCGGTTCCGCCTGAAGGACTTGCCGGCCGGGAAGGGCGACCTCGTGGTCTGGCTGGACCGGGCCACGCCGTGGCATGTGCAACTCGTAGCGGGCAAGAGCGAGCCGCTCGCGGTGACGCTGGAACTCGCGCAGAAAAAGATTCCTCCGCACATGAACAAGTTCGGCAAGCCGTATGGCAGGAGCAGTGATGGCGGCTATTGAACGCGACGGACCCGGAATCGACAGGCGCCGGACCGGCGGCTACGGCAGCGGTAGGCATCAGGCCGGATTCGCACTGCCGCTGGCGATCCGTTTCTTTCTCGCTACGGCCGTGCTGATCGTGCTCGCGGTCAGTGCCGCGATCATCGTTACCTACGTGCAGGGCAAGCGCATCGCTGATCGCGCCATCGACAAAACACTGACCACGAGCGAGGCGGCCCAGCGCGAGTTCGAGCAGCATCGTCTCGAGCAACTGGAGCTGAGCCTCCGCCTGGTCGCATCCGACGCGAGCTTCGTCAAATACATTGCCGATGCGAACAGCGCCAGCAATCTGCCCGGTCTCGGCGGCGACGCAGCGCCCGACACCATATCGATGCGTGACCTCCTCAACGACCGGCAGAAGGACATCGGCTTCAGCCTCGGCATCCTGCTCGATGGCAAGGGCGAGGTGCTGGCGCGGACCGATCAGACCGAAGCCTTCACCGAATCCCTGGCCGGCGACGCGATGGTGGCGCCGGCCCTTGCCGAAACGCGGCCGCTCAGCGGCTATTGGCGCCTCGATGCCAAGCTGTATCAGGCCGCTATCGTGCCGTTGGCGCAGGACCAGAACGTAGTCGGTTTTCTTTTGCTGGCCCAAGCTGTCGACGACACGCTCGCGCGCAAGGTCGCCCAGGTTAGTGGCGCGGAAATCGCTTTTTGGATGCCGCTCGGCGGCAAGCCTGCGCTGGTCGCGACCTCGCTCGACGTGCCGCTCGCGAATCAGTTGCGCGAGCTCGTCGCCGCGAGCGGCCGCGTGCTCGCTCCGACTGGGGCGGGTGGCGGCCAGCACGTCGATCTCGGCGGACAGGACTGGGTCGCGCGTCTTGCGCCGACCGCGGCGAAGGATGCTGCAGACCTCGGCGATGTCATGGTGCTAGCGTCGTCGGATCAGGTCGTCGCGAGCTATCGCGCCATCCTCAACAGCGTGCTGCTGGGCGGACTCGTCACGCTGCTGCTCGCGCTGCCGCTGTCCTACCTGATTTCCAAGGGCATCCTGCGGCCCGTGTCAGCCATGGCAAGTGCGGCCGAGCAGGCGGCTGCCGGCAATTTCCAGACCCGCCTGGGCACCCAGGGCAGCGACGAGCTGGCGCGCCTGTCGCGTGCGTTCGACTCGCTGCTGTCGGACCTGCGCGAGAAAAGCGACATGGAAGGCTATGTCGGCAACCTCGCGCGCTTCCTGCCCGAGCCTGGCCAGGAAGGCTCGGGCGTGGCTGTGCATACGCAGCCGCTCGCGGCTATTGTGCCGGCGCGACGCGAGGCAGCGGTGCTGCTCGGACTGGAGTATCGCCATCTGCTGACGCAGACGGCAGAGCTGTCGGCGGACCAGATCGTCGACGACAACGCACAGGTGCAGGCCCGCCTCTCCGCTGCTGCGGCCGTCGGCGGCGGACTCTGCCTGCGTGGCCCTGGAGCGCGCTGGACGCTGGCGTTCAGCGGCCCGCAGCGCATGGCCGATGCGCTCGCCGTGCTGCGCGACGAGTTTGCCGTATCGCCGGCACCTGCGGCGGCGCTGGCGGACGGCACGGTCGTGCGGGCCGGTGCGGCTGACGGTGCGCGGCTGATCGGCGCGGTGCAAGTACAGATCGACCGGCTACTGTGCGACGCGGCACCGGGTCAGGTGCTGGCCGGCCGAAGCAGCGGCGAAACCCTGCGCGGCGAATTCGGTGCTGATGCGGTCGCCGTGGCCACGGGCGGCTTCAGCGGCAAGCAGTATTACGCGCCGACCGGTGCGTTGCTGCAGCGCGTGCCCGCCGCTGCGCCTCGGGCAGTGACGGAGGAGTCGTCCGCCACGATGCCGCGCAGTGCGGCGGTGACGCCGTCCTCCGCCTTGCGCAGCACGCCGCCGCTGTCGGTATCGCGCAGCCTGCGCGACACCGGCGAACT
>JAAFHE010000710.1:0-2005 GCA_013298265.1 Lysobacterales bacterium
TGACGAAGAACGCGGTGCGAGCGGCAGCGGCGCGAATACCGCGCGTTCAATCAAGGCGAACTGACGCGCCAAGCCAGAAGCGGCGCGAGCGCTACCGGACAGCAAGGGCTCCCAGCCCGGCGCGCCACCGGTCCGAGCAAAGCACGCCGCACCGAAATGCTCGCTGGCGAATCGCAGGAATCCGCGACGCAGGCACGGTAAAGCCAACGCGCCGGGCTAGTCCGCCTTTCTCCCCCCTTCGACTGCGGCCGCCGATAGACTCGCCCTGACGCGCGCTGCTCTGTCGTGTCGGCTACGCCTTTACCGTCACTGGAGTCTGCGGCGCGCATCAGGATGGCGTCTCAACGGCCTCGCCATGAATGGGTGTGGGAAAGGCGGGCTAGCCAGCCAACGGAAATCACGACGCCACCTCTGAATTTTTTGTTCTTTGTACACAAAAAATTCCGACAGATTCGCTAGCGCGGCAGCACGGACAGCACCAGGTCCAGCGCGAGTCACACGCAGCGACTGTCCGCGTGACGCGAGCAGACCTTCTCGCCGACATGGTGCGCCGCCACATCCAGGTCCTGGCTTCAGCGTCCGGGCCGGAACGGCATCTGCCACATCCGCGCCGGCCGATACTATTTGTCACCAATTGCAGCTCGCTATTCACAGAGCACTGGCTTATTTTTGTGCCACGCAAATTGATACAGCCGTTTGACAGTATGAAAAGCCGATAGAGGCACCGATAGTCGTACATGAACTCTCAGGGGGGTTCATCCATACTCATGTCATCTTCAGCGTCCGAGCCGAAGCCGCTCGTGGCCGCCTCCGCGCCGGCCAGTACCTTGAATCAGGATTGCATCGCCGAACTGCAAGCACTGATGCAGAAGTCGCCCGCCGTCCGCTTTGCCTGTCTTTCACTCACCGACGGCCGGCCGTTTGCGTTCACCGGCGTGACCAGCGACAAGCAGGCCCCGCGTATCGCTGCAATTGCCGCGTCGTTCCTCGCGCTCAGCGAGTCCTTTGCCCGCGAAGGCGAGAACGGACGCTGTACACACACGACCATATCGTCGGATGGCGGCACGATCATTGTCATGAAAGTGGCCGCGCGCGCCTGCGGCATGGCGCTATCGATCAGCGCCGACCGATCCGAGAATCTGGCCATGGTATTGCGCCGCACCCTGGACACAGCCGAGTTCCTTGCCCGTCGCATCGATAGCTGAAGCACTGTCCCACGATTGCGTTTCGTCAGCGTTTTCTCCACCCCCACCAAAAGCAGGAGACACACCGTGGCAAAGCTGAGCCTGGATTCCCTTCGCAACATCGATGGATACATCGCCGCCGCCCTGGTCGATGGCGACAGCGGCATGATGCTGGCCGGCGACGGCACGGCAATCAACCTGGAAGTCGCCGCAGCCGGCAACACCGAAGTCGTCCGCGCCAAGCGCCGCGTGGCCAACAGCCTCAAGCTCAATGACACGATCGAAGACATTCTCATCAGCCTCGGCAAGCAGTACCACCTGCTCCGGCCGCTGGAGTCGAACCAGAAACTGTTCCTCTACATCGTCCTGGACCGGGCCAAGTCCAACCTGGCCATGGCTCGCCATGAACTGCGCAGTTTCGAGAAATCCCTCGACTTCACCTGATGCATCCGGCACGGCGGGCGCGGTGGCGCCCGCCGTGCACCGACGTTAGATACTCACGCACGGTTGACGGCCAATGATCAGAACTTGCCTCCATACAATCGGGCTGGATTCGCAAACCGCGCAACGTGTCCAACTGGCCGGCAAGCTGCTCGCCGGCTACGGCTTCGCGGTCGAGGTGCAGGAATGGGGCAATTCCCCCTGTCAGTTGCTGCTGGCCTATTCGGGTGATGCGCGCGCGCGCGCTGTCGCCAGCGCTGCGCGCCGGCGTGGCATCACCGTGCTGACCTTGCTTGCAAAAGCTGATGCTGAAACAGAAGACGACCATCCCTGCATCGGTGCCGAAGGCACCGCTGCAAGCCTCGCTTCGGCCCTGCAGC
>JAAFHE010000710.1:2015-2899 GCA_013298265.1 Lysobacterales bacterium
GAGGCGAAGCCGCCCACGCAGCGGCAAGGACAGCGCGCTGGTCCGGCTCGCGACTGACCTGAGCCTTCGCGGCCGCGACATCAAGGCAACGGTACGCGGACGCACGATAGGCATTCATCCCGCCAGCGGTCGCGTGTCCGCGACCAGCCTCAGCGACCTGCTCGCGGCGCGGGACCTGATCGGTGAAGCAGGCTGGAAATTCGAATCGCAGAAGGTCGGCGCGGATTCATTGACCGTGGGTCATGTCTGGGCCAGCCTGGACACGTTCTACGTGATCGGTGCGCTGCGCTTCCGCGAAACCCTGCCTGCCTTTGCCAACGACGCGATGGAGCTGTGCGAATGGCCCGACCTTGGCGCTGCGCCGGAAGCGGTCGTTGCCTTGCATGTGGCCCAGGCATTGAGAAAGCCGCAGGTCGCGTGGCGCCTGCTCGCCAAATCGTCGCGTCTCCCGATGGCCGACTTCAATGCCTGCCTGTGGGCTTTCGCCGCATCGAACCTACTCGTCATCAATCGCATCACGGCAGCCCAGGCCGTGACGAGCACGCCGCATCGCCGCGTTGCCGGCAACCTGCTGGCGAAGCTGGCCGACCGGTTCGGCCTTGCGTGGCGCCCTGCCTAGCCGGCTATCCGGCATCAGCGCAGCAGCGGCAGCCATCGGAGCAAAAGACACATGTATACAGCCGAGCCAGTGAGCCAAGACTCGATCAAGCTGGTCCTCGCCGGCCCGGTAGGGGCCGGAAAGACCACGGCGATCCGCTCCGTTGCGGACAGCGAACCGGTGTCGACCGAAGTGCCGCTGCTCGACGGCGCCGTGGGGGACAAGACCACGACCACGGTCGCACTGGACTTCGCCACGGTGCTGCTGGAAGACGGCCAGCCGCTGT
>JAAFHE010000712.1 GCA_013298265.1 Lysobacterales bacterium
CTTGCCGTTGCCGTCGGTGATGATCCAGTGGCGCGAGAGTAGCTGTGCGCCGATCTCGCCGGTGTTCTGGATGGTGATGGTATAGGCGAAGACGTAGCGGTTGTCGGCGGGACGGGACTGCTCGTCGACGAACCGTGTGGCGACCGAAATCGCAATATCGTAAGGGTTGGGGTCGCTCATCCCCCGATTTTCGGCCAGCGGGCTCGTTGGGCGCAACCGCGCAGTCATCCGCATGCGCTTGCCGCGTTCAACGCCGGCAGCGCCACGCCGAGGTGGCGCACAAGATCGGACTGGGGGTTCGCGCCGACGCGCTCCACCGCGAGCTTGATATGTGAACGCACCGTGTTGACCGCGACGCCGAGTTCCGGCGCGATGCGATCGGTGGACTCGCCGGGGGGCAGCGCGCTTCAGACGCCGGCCTGGGCCTGGGTCAGGCTGGGACAATTCGCCTAGCGCGCGATCCGGCAGATGCGGCTGCCAGCGCGGATCGCGCAGGAACCACTGCACCGCGCCGTCGCTCGCGTGCGACGCCGCAAAGACGATGACGTAGAGCGGCGGCAGCGGCTTCTGGCGGCGCGGGCGCAGGGGTTGCGCCGGTTCCTCGCCGTCGCGGCTCACTCGCGCCACGGCGTCGGCGAGGCGCCTCGGCTCCAGCGGTCGGCGATCAGCAGCGCCGCCAGGTTCGCGTCGAAGCGCTGCGCCAGCGTGACGGCCGGCGTTGCCATTGCCGAGCATCGTCGATGGCGGCGTAGGCCGTCTCGGCGGCGGGACAGCGCCTGCGTTCATCGCCGCTCCGATGGCTGGTGCGGACCTACGCGGCGCCTATCAGGCGCGAGAGTTGCGATAGTCCACCGAATATGTCAACGCTCAAATAGGCGATGCGCCTCGCATTCTGCCTTCGTTAGCCTTCGATCAAGCCACTCCCGATTCCTAAACGGAACGGGTGTGGCGGTTTTCGACTTGCGGTGCGTCACCCGCGCCGTGCCGGGGGGCGAGATGAACTGGATCGATCCGGAGCTTCCGTCGCGCACGGATGCGCGCTCGTCCGCGGCGGCCGCCGCCGATCAGCCGTCACGTCCCGCACGGCGTCGGATGGCGCAGCGCCACCGCCGCTGGTTCGCCGCCCGCATAGTCGCGTTCGACGCTACCACCAGGAAACCACGCATGCGTGAGCCTGTACGACGACCGCGGCGCCGGGAACGGCGAGCCGCAGCTGAGCGGCGGCAGGGTCAGGCTGTCGGCGCCGTTCAGGTACTCGCTCACTCAGCGGTGCTGCGCGCTGGCGAATTGCAGCTGGCAGGCCATTGAGAACAGCCCGTCGGGCGATGTAGCGAGGGGTCGCTGCTGCAATGGATCGTGCAAGCCCGGCAACGGAGACGCACGCGCCATGGACCGGCGCAGGAGTTCCTCACTGGCCTGTTTGACGGAGCGGGCCAGCGAAGATCGGGACGCTTCGTCAGAGGATGCAAGGAATGCGCACCCGGCTTCGGCCGGGTCTTTTTGTTCGCAGGTTGTCCCGTCTGCCGCGCGAACGACAACCTGCCGGACCGAACCTCGCGCCTGTCGCTGGCCGGGACAGCGCCTAGGTCCATTGCGTCGACGATGACGTCCGTCGACGGCCAAGGGAATTGCGGCGGTATGTTCCTTATTCGAAGCCGTTCCAGAAAATCTGGTCGGTCGGCACGACACGACGGCATGCGGACAATTCGGAGGCGATCAACGCGGGTGCCCCCGGTGTGATGGAGAACCGGCGGGTGAGCGCCGTCAGAAATTTTCCCGCGGGCAGTCCGGAGGTATTTCGCGTGAAACTCGCGTTGCCCATCGCGTCGGTCGTGACGTTGACGATGACCGGCGAGGGGTTCAGCGGAAAAAAGCTCTGGCCTCCGCCGTATCCGCTCGAATGGCAGGCATCGTTGCGGTAAAGGTGAATCTCATAGCTGCTGCTGGGCGCGGCTTGCAGCGCACCGGTGATCGTCGTGGCAAGGGTGTTCGAATCGAATACCGCCGACGTGATGACCGGAGTGTTGAGCAACTCGTTGGGCCCCGAGTCGCCATCACCGACATCATTCGGGTTGACGCCCGCGGGCGCGAGATCGATCGCCAACCCCGTATTCCCCGCTATCGACACGGCGCTCGCGTCGACCAGGGCCACGTCGCCCACGAACAACCCGGCGCCGGCATTGTTGGCGATGCTCGCCACGGTCGGGGTGAGGCGAAAGCGGCCTCCTACGGTCACGCCGGTGCTGACTCCGGCCACGAGGATTCCGTTGCCTGCATTGCCGAGCCGCTGCGCGCCGACACCGATCCCGATTCCATTGCCGAGCACCGAGGTTCCGGCGAACGGGCTGTCGAGCACCGCCACGCCGTCGCCGCCGTTGGCGCTGATCAGATTGTCGTGGATGGCGATGGCTGAACCGTTCACGCCGACGACAATGCCGCGGCCGCCATTGGGCAGCGGCGCAGTGCCGTTGGCGGCGAGTCCAATGTAGTTGTTGCGGATGCGATGCTGCTCGGACAAGGCAGTCGCCACTGGTGATCCGATGAAAATCGCATCCGATGCGTTGCCGGAGATCACGTTGCGCGTCTGCGACAGCGGATCGATCGGCCCGCCGTCCACCGCCACCTGGTCGCCGACAATGTTGTAGCTGCTTCCGCGTCCGAACACGAGCGCAGGTCGACCGAGTCCGCTGCCGTTGCCCAGGGCCACCGTGCCCGTCACATCGGTTCCGATGTAGTTGCCCTGGATGCGCACGCCGCCGACCGGACAGAATGCGCTCGGCGCACACACTTCCTCACCCATCGAAATGGCGGCACCGGCAAAGCGGTTGATGGCGAGGCCAACGACAACGCTGCCGCCTGCGCCGCAAAGCGGCGATCCCGGCAGCTT
>JAAFHE010000713.1 GCA_013298265.1 Lysobacterales bacterium
GTCGGTGCGGTGCTTCTGGCCCTGGCCAGCCTGCGCAGTGCGAAAGAGGAGGGTCTGGGGCGATAATCGGCGTTCGCGCCGTGCCGGCTCCGTTCATGCCATGGAAGTTCTGCTAGCCAATCCACGCGGTTTCTGCGCCGGCGTCGACCGCGCCATCGAGATCGTCGAGCGCGCGCTCGAAGTCTTCGGCGCGCCGATCTACGTGCGCCACGAGGTCGTGCACAACCGCTTCGTCGTCGAAGGGCTGCGCGCGCGCGGCGCCATCTTCGTCGACGAACTCGTCGAAGTACCCGATGACGCGACCGTGATCTTCAGTGCACACGGCGTATCGAAAGCCGTGCGCGCCGAAGCCGACGAACGCGGCCTGCGTGTGTTCGATGCGACCTGCCCCCTGGTCACCAAGGTGCACATCGAGGTTTCCAGCCACTGCAAGGCCGGCCGCGACGTCGTCCTGATCGGCCACGCCGGGCATCCGGAAGTCGAAGGCACCCTGGGCCAGTGGATGAAATACGGCGCGGTCGGCGAGATCTACCTCGTCGAGACGCCCGACGACGTGGCGCGGCTGCAGCCGCGCAATCCGGAACATATCGCCTACGTGACGCAGACCACATTGTCGGTCGACGACACCAAGGCGGTCATCGACGCGCTGCGCCGGCATTTCCCCAAGGTGCTCGGACCACGCCACGACGACATCTGCTACGCCACGCAGAATCGCCAGGACGCGGTGCGCGATCTCGGCCAGCAATGCGACCTCGTGCTGGTCGTCGGATCCATCAGCAGTTCGAACTCCAACCGCCTGCGCGAACTCGCGGAAAAGCAGGGTGTGCCGGCCTATCTGATCGATGGCGCGGACGACATCCAGGACGAGTGGCTGCACGGGCGCGCGCGCATCGGCGTGACCGCCGGCGCCTCGGCGCCGGAAACCCTGGTCAAGGACGTGATCGCACGCCTTCAGTCCTTCGGCGGCGGTCAGGTACGCGAGCTCAGCGGTGCCATCGAGACGATCACCTTCGCGCTGCCGCGCGAGCTGCGCATCCAACTGCTGCCCTGAAGCCTGCCACGGCCCCCGCGCGGCGTCGTCGCTACCCCGCTTGTGCGAGCGTGTGGCTGGTCCGCCCGCCGCGCAGTCGCCAGGCCTGGTGACTGGTCGCAGCACCGCTTCCGCGCTACCTTGTCCGCTCATCCGGCATTTCCTACCTCGCGCAGCGCTCAGCCTTGCCTGGTTCCGGGGCCACGCATAGCTTCCACTCTCGGATAGCCCTGCGCTATTTCGTCTTCGCAGAGGGACTTATGGCATTTCTCTATGGGCGCGACCGACGTCTTCGCGGGCTGAAGGCCGAGCGTGGCTTTACACTTCTGGAAATTTTCATCGCGATGGCCGTCCTCGCCATCGGCGTCGTGGTCGCCTTGCCGATGTTCCGCAATGTAATCCGCAGCACCACAGTGTCGAATCAGACCAACGACCTCATCACGTCGCTGTCCACGGCGCGAGCCGAAGCCGTACGCCGTGGCTTGCAGGTCGCCGTCGTCTCGATCAGCGGCGGATCCAACTGGAGCACGGGGTGGCGGGTCATTGCCGATATCAATCGCGATGGCAATTTTCTCGCCACTGATGACATTGTTTCGACGTCGCCTGCATTGGCCGCGCAGTACGGTGTTTTCGTTCGCACCACCGGTGGCGGCACCGATAGTCAGGTGATCTTCGCCATAAACGGCGCGATAACCAACACGGGCTTCGACATGAATGTCTGTTATCCGACCGGCGAAGCGACCAAGTCACGACGCGTCCGCGTGCGCGCCAGTGGCGCCGTGTCGTCCCACAAGGACACGACCGGTTCCACCGCAGCTGCCTGTCCGGCGGGGACCTGATCATGAAGCGCAAGAACACGGGTTTTTCGTTGCTCGAGGTGATGATTGCGCTGGTCATCTTCAGCATTGGCATCCTCGGCATGGCCGGCCTGCTCATGCTGTCGGTACGCACCAACCACAGTGCGTACCTGCGCAGCCAGGCGGGGTTCCTCGCCCAGGGGCTGGCTGATCGCATGCGCCTGAACATGCCGGCATTGTGGAACGACCAGTACAACCTCGCCTATCCCGTCGCCGGAACCCCGTCTACCTGTGCCACCGGCTGCAACATCGCCGCCATCGTCAGCCGCGACAGCATTGCCTGGAGTCGTTCGCTGACCCAGTTGCTACCGGGGCCGACGGCTACGGTTGGCTGCGTACTGAATCCCGGCGCCCTCGTTCCGTCCAACCTGCAGATGCTCGACCGGGCTCCGTACGACGGCTTGTGCACGATCACCATCACCTGGTCCGAGTCCTCGCTCAACGTAGGTGCCGGCGCCAACTTCCAGACCTTTGCCTGGGTATTCCAGCCATGAGCGCTGTGTCCGAAATCAAGATTCTTCGCGGCGCGGCATGGCCTTCGTCCGGTAGCCAGTCGCGGCAGCGAGGCCTGACGCTGCTGGAGCTGATGGTAGCGATGGTGCTGGGCCTGCTCGTCTCCGGCGGCATCGTCGCGCTGTTCGGCGCGACCAGCCGGACCAACCAGGTACAGACGGCCTTGAGTCGCGTACAGGAAAACGGTCGCTTCGCCATGGGGCGCATGGAGGCTGACCTGCGCATGGCAGGCGCCATGTATCGGCAGACCACGACGACGCGAAACTGGTCGCAGTCCGGCAATGGCGCGCTGTTTCCACGCGCATCCATCATGGTCAATGCGAGCGGCCTGACTTTGAATCATCTCGGCACGAACGGCCGCCCGCCGTCAGGCTGGGCCGCCAACGAAGCCTATCCGCTCAGTGCGTCTTTCTTCGTGCGTGGCTATGAATGCAGCACCCGGACGTGTCAGCCCGCCCTGCCTGCGGGCTTTCCGGCGCAAGGAGC
>JAAFHE010000714.1 GCA_013298265.1 Lysobacterales bacterium
CATCCCGGCCCGGAGTACGTCATGCCCGCCTTTGTTGCGCTGTTGCGCGCCGTCAATGTTGGCGGCACTGGCAAACTGCCGATGGCCGACCTCGTGGCGATGTGCGAAGCCTGCGGTTTTGCCGGCGTCAAGACCTATATCGCGAGCGGCAACGTTGTGTTCACCTCGCGCAAGAGCGAGTCCGCGGTGCGCGACGCACTGGCCGCGAAACTCCACGCCTATGCGGGCAAGCCGGTTGGCGTAGTCCTGCGCACGGCTGAGGAAATGGCCGCGGTGCTCGCAGCGAACCCGTTCCCTGGCGCCGAACCGAACCGCGTCGTCGCGGTTTTCCTGGACAGCCCGCCGCCGCGCGACTGCCTGACCAGCGCCAGTTACGTCAAGGACGAGGAAATGGCACTCGGCACGCGCGAGATCTATATCCGCTATGGCAACGGCATGGCCGATTCCAGACTGAAGATTCCGGCCGCGAACGCCGGCACGGCGCGCAACATGAATACGGTGGCGAAGCTCGCGGCAATGGCAAAGGCCTTGTGACGGCGCCGCTCAGCCGCCGACACCCTGATAGCGCCGCGACGATTCTTCCCAGCTGATCAGCGGTGCGCGGATGATGCCGTCAATGTCGGGTTTCGCGGCGCGCGGATCGACGAGTTCGATCGCGAACTCGCGGCCGTTGGCGTCGATGTCCTGCACGATCACGTCGAGCGTCGCCGAGGCGTCGCGTTCGGCGACGAACCAGTGCACGTTGCCTTCGCTCGCACTGATCGCGGCACTGAAGCCGGGCAGCACCGGCGTGTCCAGCCGCGGCCGCAGCAGCAGCGCATCGCCGTCGCGGCCGAGCCGGTCATAGGTGCGCGCGTGCAGCCGGCCGCTGACCACGGCATGCGCCGACACCATGCCGCGATGGCCGTGCGGCGTGATGACCTGGCCCTTGGCGAACACGAAATACGCGGCGGCGAACGCGGCCTGCGCCGGGGCGCCGTTGATGTCGCGGAGGCGGATGAACGTCTTCGCCGGATCTTTGCCCGCGCGCTGCATGGCCTGCAGTGCCCGATCGAACTGCAGTTGCGGCAGGTATTCCGTCAGCGGCGTCGCCGTGTTCACCGCGTCGATCTCGCTGCGCCACTGCAGGCTGGTCAGCGTGTTCCCGCGCAGACGGCGTGACAGGGTTTCTATCTGCTCCAGCCAGTGCCTCACGTCGGCCGCGGCGGCGAGGCGCGGCTCGGCGCGCAGCAACGGCGCGCACGCGAACAGGAGTCCGAGGCCGCCGACCTCGGCGAGGAAGCGCCGCCGTGCCGGTGTCGGCGCAGGCGCGAGTTGCGCGTCGGTCATGGTGTCGGTCGCCAGCAGCCCAGGTGCACTCAGGCTCGCGCGCGATGCTGGCCGCGAACGGCAGGAATCGTGGCTTTTTCGTGGCGTCCGATCGGGCGCCGCCGCGCCTGTTTTCGCCTTCCCAGCTACCGACGACGGCAACGCGGCTGTCTTCGGGGCCGGCACCGCGCGCCGCGCTTGCGGCCGGAGTGATGCGCCGCGTAGGGTTGCGCCGTATCGTCCCGTGCAACCTCGTCCCGATGCCGGAGCTGCTATGTCCGAAGCCAAGACCCAACCGACGAAGACGACCCTGAAGGAGTTTCTCGCCGCTGTGGTCGATCCCTCGCGACGCGCGGATTGTGCAACCATGGCCAGGTTGATGCAGCAGGCGACCGGCGAGAAGGCCGTCGTCTGGGGCAGCAGCATCGTCGGCTTCGGGCGCTATCGCTACCGTTACGCCAGCGGCCGGGAAGGCGACTGGCCCATCGTCGGATTCGCGCCGCGCAAGAACGATCTGACGCTGTACATCATGCCGGGCTTCGACAAGCGCGAGGACTTGCTCGCCGCGCTCGGCAAGCACAAGACCGGCAAGTCCTGCCTGTACATCAAGTCTCTGGCCGGCATCGACATGGCCGTTCTCGTACAGCTGATCGAGCGGAGCGTTGAGGCGATGGAACCGCAGCGCGTGCGGTAGTTTTTCCTGTCGCGTCACGGCGTCACGGCGTCACGGCCTGGCCATGGTGACGGTACGACTGCACGCCGCATCACTCGTCGGTGCGTTGCAGATCGCCGCTGGCCAGGTCGAGGCGCGCATGCAGTTGCCTGTCGACGGCGCGGCTGGCGGGTTCGCCGGTTTCCGCGTTGCCGCCTTCGCGCGGAAATTCGTAGCGCATCGGCAGCGCGATGGCCACGCTGTCCTTGGTTGCTCTCCAGCTCACGGCGCCGAGTTCGCCGCCGAGCACCTGGCGCGGTTCCGGAAAGGTCATGCTCGAGACATGGTATTCGGTGCGCCTATTCGCGCTCACCGCGCGCGGGCGGAAGATGTAGAGCACCAGCCCGGCAGTGTCGGTGCGGCCGACCGCGAGTACGGCCAGGCTGCCTTCGGCGAGCGCCTGTGTCTGCACGACTTCTTCGATGACGCCGGAATCGGAGAACAGCAGACGGCGTATCGCCTCGATGTCGCCGGGCGCGCCGTCGACGGTTTCGATCGCGGTCGTGCTTTCGCCGCGTTCGGAGCCGCTATCGTCGTCGGCCGCGGCCGAGCTGTTGACGGCCGCCGGATCGAGCGCGACGGTCGTGCCGTTCGCGTCGTGCGAGATGCGTCCGCTGTCGTCGATGCGGAACGCGGCGTTGTAGTCGGGCCTGCTCTGATGCGCGCCGCCGCTGCTTTCGAGCACGGTGAACTGGGCCGGACTGCGCAGATCGACGTTGCGCCGGTACTGCACGCCTTCGACGCCGACCAGCATCTGATCGCGCAGCGCGCCGTGGGTATCGGTGGTGAAGATCAGGTCATGGCGGCTGCCTTCCGGCGCAAGACCCGTGTCGCTGCGCAGCAGCCAGGTGGTCGCCGCCGTG
>JAAFHE010000715.1 GCA_013298265.1 Lysobacterales bacterium
GATGCCGATGATGATGCCGCCGCGTATGCGGCGCGCTTCCAGCGCGACGATCAGCAGCAGTCCCGCCGCGGCGTACAGCACGCTGGGTGCATGCAGGTCGCCAAGGCCGATCAGCGTGGCCGGATTGGCAGCGATCAGGCCGGCGTTCTTGAAGCCGATCACGGCGAGGAACAGGCCGATGCCGGCCGAGATCGCGAGCTTCAGCGAATGCGGTATCGCGTCGACAATCCACTCGCGCACGCGCAGCAGACTCACGATCAGGAACAGGCAGCCCGACACGAAGACCGCGCCGAGCGCGGCCTGCCAGGTGAAGCCCTGTCCCAGCACCACGCTGTAGGCGAAATACGCGTTGAGGCCCATGCCCGGCGCGAGCGCGATCGGATAGTTCGCGTACAGCCCCATCACCGCCGAGCCGATCGCCGCCGCGATGCAGGTCGCCACGAACACCGCATCGCGCGGCATGCCCGCCGCGGCGAGAATCTCCGGGTTCACGAACATGATGTAGGCCATGGCGAGAAACGTCGCGAGGCCGGCCAGGCACTCGGTGCGGACGTCGCTGCCGTTTTCGCGCAGCAGGAACCAGCGATCGAGGAGCGGGAATGGAGAGAAGAGGAGTGAGAAACGAGTGCGAGCGACGGGCGCTGTTTCCCTTTCCTGACTCATCGGCTTTTTCCTCGGGTGGATAGTGGAGAGAAATCAGAAGTGAGAAACGAGTGACGCCAAAGCGCCACGCCGCATTTACTCGTTTCTCACTCCTCTTCCCTTTTTTCAAGTACTAGAGTGGAGAAAAGTGAGAAACGAGCCACACCAAAGCGCCATGCCGCCTTTACTCGTTTCTCACTCCTCTTCCCTTTTTTCAAGTACTAGAGTAGAGAAAAGTGAGAAACGAGCCACACCAAAGCGCCATGCCGCCTTTACTCGTTTCTCACTCCTCTTCCCTCATTTCTGCCTTTCAGGGTTCGAAATCATTCTCGAAGATCAGATCGCTGGTCGCGGTGATCGTGAAGTTCGGCGCGGAGATATTGAAGAAGATGTTGCCGACGCAGGACACGCGCACGCGGGCCTGGGTAGTCGCGACGTTCGGCACCGTAATGGAGGCGGTGCCGGTGTTCGGGAACGTGCCGGCGGGCTGGGTATAGGTCAGGCCGCCGTCGGTGGAGACGTCGATGCCGACCTGGCTGCAGGAGATCGGTGCCGCCGTGGTGCCGGCGACGTCCCAGGTCACGCTCTGCGTGCTGGCACCCGCCCAGCTGACCGCGGTGCTCGGCGTATTGACCTTGAACGGACCGCTGGTGACGACCGACTGCACCGTCATGTCCGCACTGTTCGTGCTGCCGAAGCCGGGCACGTTGTCGCGCACGGTCAGGCGGAAGGTCATGGTGCGGTTGGTGGTCGGCAGGATCTCGCCCGTGAGTGCGGTGCCGGCGATCAGGTTGGACAGGCGCGGCACGACGCGTCTGCCGCTCGCGGTGGGGTTCAGCGAGCGGATGATGGGACCGTTGCCCGGATCCACCGTCAGGGTGTTGTTGATCGAGCCTAGGTCGTTCTGTTCCCAGTCGTAGCTCAGCGTGCCGCCGCTGGTCGTGGTCGCCGAACCGGTGAGCACGAACGGCGTACGTGCCGGGATGATGAAGTTCGACAGGGGCGCGATGACCGGCACGGCATTCGGGTTCGCCGTGGTCGTCGAGCAGCCTGCACCGCCGCCGAAGGTGTAGGTGCGGATTTCGTTGAGGCTGCTCGCGGTGAAATACGGATCCGAGTTCGGCTGCAGGTCGGTCGAGCCGCAGATGCCGGCATAGGCCATGATCGTGGAACCGCTGTCCGGCTCGAACGCAGTCGCGCCGCCGCGGTTGCCGCCGCCGCAGCTACCGGTCGTGCTGTTGAAGGTGTGGTCGCCGCCGAACTGGTGGCCGAGCTCGTGCGCCACGTAGTCGATCCAGAACGGATCACCGGTGGGATTGCCCGAACCGGTTGTGCCATCGCCCTTCTGCCCGCCGACGCAGATCACGCCCAAACCGGCAACGCCACCCGAGCCGGTGGTCAGCACATGGCCGACGTCGTAATTGGCCGTGCCGATGACCGAATCGATCTGCGCGGTGTTGATGTCGATCGCGGTGTCGTCGTTCGGATACGGATCGCCGACCGCGTTGGGATAGACCAGCAGGTCGTTGTTCGCGACCAGCGTCATGTGGATCGCGAAATCCTTTTCATAGACCTGGTTGACGCGGTTCATGGTTGCGACGATGCCGGCCAGGCCTGTCGCCACGGTCGGCGTGCCCGGCGTCACCGCGTCCACATACTGATGATTGGCGGCCACCGCGATGGTGTAGTCGCGCTTGATCGTGCCGGTCGTCGTCAGCGGCACCGGGCCGGCGCGCAGCGCCGCATTGATGTTGTTCGCTACCGGACGCCCATGCACGCCGCACTGGAAATCCTTGCTCGCCTGGAGCTGACCGCGCGCGAAACTCATGTACGCGTTGCCGCCGCGGCTGT
Source organism: Lysobacterales bacterium (assembly GCA_013298265.1). Classification (GTDB taxonomy): domain Bacteria; phylum Pseudomonadota; class Gammaproteobacteria; order Xanthomonadales; family Rhodanobacteraceae; genus Tahibacter. The sequence continues at coordinate 2,494 of JAAFHE010000715.1, forward strand.
CCTGCGGCTGCACGACCCAGACGCCGTCGTCAGCGAAGACCATGGCCTGGAACCCCAGCGGCGACACGTCGATGCGCGCCTGGGTGCCGTCGGCCGCAACGCCGACATAGCTCTTGATCTGCGGGTATTTCGCGGCAAGCTGCGGCGGCATCACGCCCGAATCGCTGAGCACGAATTCGTCGAATCCCCCATCGGGACGCGGCACCGCCAGCGTCTCGCCGCGGCCGGCACCGTCGTTGATGAAGGCCTGCAGCGCCGCGGCGTCCAGCGTGACGGCGCGGAACTGCGCTGCCGGCGGCGCGTCGGCAGCCAGTGCGCGCTGCGATGTTTCGGCCCAGAGTGCTTCAGTGGCGCTGGCGGCCATGGCCGCGCTCGCGCCAAAGGCCA
>JAAFHE010000716.1 GCA_013298265.1 Lysobacterales bacterium
CGTTGATCGCACCGGCGCGTTCGCGCGATGCGGGCAACACCATCCTCGCCAAGGAGTTCCGCGGCGGCGTGCTGGTGATGACCGGCGCCAACAGCGCGGTCGGCCTGCGCTCGATGCCGGTGCGGCATCTGTTCCTCGACGAGGTCGACGGCTATCCGCTCGACGTCGAGGGCGAGGGCGATGCGATCTCGCTGGCGGAAGCGCGCACGCGCACTTTCACCCGCCGCAAGATCTTCATCGTGTCGACGCCGACGATCGCCGGCGCCAGCAGCATCGAGCGCGAGTACGAGGCGAGCGATCAACGTCGCTACTTCGTGCCGTGCCCGCACTGCGCGCATGCGCAGTGGTTCCGATTCGAGCAATTGCGCTGGGAGCGCGGCCGACCGGAGACGGCGGTCTATGTCTGCGAGTCCTGCGAGACGCCGATCGCCGAGCACCACAAGACGTGGATGCTCGAACACGGCCAGTGGCGGGCGACCGCGCCGGGCAACGGCCGGACCGCCGGGTTTCACCTGTCGTCGCTGTACAGCCCGGTGGGCTGGCGCAGTTGGCGCGAGATCGCCGCGGCGTGGGAGAGCGCGATCGACAAGGTCACCGGCTCGGCGTCGGCGATCAAGACCTTCAAGAACACCGAACTGGGCGAGACCTGGGTCGAGGAGGGCGAGGCGCCGGACTGGCAACAGTTGCTGGAGCGGCGCGAGGACTACCGCATCGGCCACGTGCCGCGCGGTGGTCTGCTGCTGGTCGGCGGCGCCGACGTGCAGAAGGACCGCATCGAAGTCTCGGTCTGGGCCTTCGGTCGCGGCAAGACCGCGTGGCTCATCGAACACCGCGTGCTGATGGGCGACACCGCCCGCGATGCCGTGTGGACTGACTTGCGCGCGTTGCTCGCCGAGACCTGGACGCACGCCGGTGGCGCGCAGTTGCCGCTGGCGCGCTTCGCCATCGATACCGGCTTCGCGACGCAGGCCGTGTATGCCTTTGTGCGCGCCTGCCGTGACAGCCGGGTCATGGCGGTCAAGGGCGCGGCACGCGGCGCGGCGCTGATCGGGACGCCGACGGCGGTGGACGTCACCGTCGCCGGCAAGAAGCTGCGCCGCGGCGTGAAGGTGTACACGGTGGTGGTCGGCATCGCCAAGCAGGCGCTGTACCAGCACCTGCGCCTGCACGCCGACGTGGCGGAGGACGGCCTGACGCCGGTGTACCCCGCCGGTTACCTCCACCTGCCGAAGATCGACGCCGAGTTCCTGCAGCAATTGTGCGCGGAGCAGTTGATCACGCGGCGGGACCGGAGCGGTTATGCGGTCCGCGAGTGGCAGAAGCTGCGCGAGCGCAACGAGGCGCTCGATTGCTACGTGTACGCGCGCGCTGCAGCGGCAGCGGCCGGACTGGATCGTTTCGAGGATCGTCACTGGCGTGAACTGGAACGCTCGCTCGGCATTGCCCGGACGAACGATCCACCGCCCATCGCCACCACCACCGGACCCGAGGAGGCCACCGACAACGGTGGCCTTTCCACATCTGCACGCCCGAATCGTCGGCGCGTAGTCAAGAGCCGCTGGCTCCACCGTTGAGACATGCCGCATGGCCTACACCCCCGAACAACTCGCCGCGCTCGAACGTGCGCTTGCGACCGGCGAGCACCGCGTCAGCTTCGGCGACCGCACCGTCGAGTACCGCACGGTCGACGAGCTGATCGCCGCCATCGACGTCGTGCGACGCGGTCTGGAGGAGCAGGCCATCGCCGCCGGCACCGCACGTCGTCGCCCGCGCCGCGTGGTCGTACACACCGACAAGGCGACCTGACCGGATGGCCTGGTTCGCGCGGCTGCGCGCCCGGCTGTTCGGCGCGTCGCCCACCTACGACGGCGTCGGCGGCGGGCGCCGCGCTCGTTTCTGGCAGGTCGGCAATCCCGGTGCGGTCGCGGCGCTCGCCTACGCGCAGGACGAACTGCGGGCGAAGAGCCGCGACCTGGTGCGCCGCAATGCCTGGGCGGCGACCGGCGTGGAAGCCTTCGTGGCGAATGCCATCGGCACTGGCATCAAGCCGCAGTCGATGCTGCACGACCTTGTCCAGCGCGAGGCGGTGCAGGCGTTGTGGCGCGACTGGTGCGAGGAGGCCGATGCCGCCGGGCTGACGGATCTGTACGGACTGCAGGGGCTGGCGTGTCGGGCGATGCTCGAAGGCGGGGAGTGCCTGGTGCGGCTGCGCTACCGGCGACCGGAGGATCGGCTGTCGGTTGGGCTGCAACTGCAACTGCTCGAACCCGAGCACCTGCCGGCGACGCTGAACCGCGAACTGCCGAACGGCAACGTGATCCGCGCCGGCATCGAGTTCAACGGCATCGGCGTGCGCGTCGCGTACCACCTGTACAAGAGTCACCCCGGCGACGGGATGCTCGCGCCGATGTCCGCGCACGGCGGTCTCGACACCGTGCGGGTGCCGGCCGACGAGATCCTGCACCTGTTCCGGCCGCTGCGCCCGGGCCAGATCCGCGGCGAGCCGTGGCTAGCGCGGGCGCTGGTGAAGCTCCACGAACTGGACCAGTACGACGACGCCGAGCTGGTGCGCAAGAAGACCGCGGCGATGTTCGCGGGCTTCATCACCCGGGGCGGCCCGGAAGACCCCTTGCTCGGCGAGGGCGAAGCCGACGCGCAGGGCGTCGCGATGGCGAGCCTGGAGCCGGGGACGATGCAGTTCCTGGAGCCGGGCGAGAACGTGACGTTCTCGCAGCCGGCCGACGTGGGCTCGAGCTACGCGGAATTCATGCGCCAGCAGTTCCGCGCCGTTGCGGCGGCGATGGGCATCACCTACGAGATGCTCACCGGCGACCTGACGCAGGTGAACTACTCGTCGATCCGCGCGGGCTTATTG
>JAAFHE010000717.1 GCA_013298265.1 Lysobacterales bacterium
ACGTCGGGGATGCGCTCGGTATAGACCACAGCCATCGGCTTGCCGACGTTCTGCATGGTGAAGTCCAGCATGCGCTGCGCGCCCTGGCTGCCAAGCTTGATCGATACCGACGGCGTGCCGCTCATCTGGTCCGGAATCGCCGTGGCGCTGACGAGATCCGCACCGCTGGCGATGACCTTCTTCTTCAGCAGCACCGGCGCGCCGGTGCCACGGCGGTAGTACAGCTTCGCGTCGGCCGGGACGATGCCGCCGGTGGCCGCGGACTGGGCTTCGATGCTGGTGTCCACGGCGCGGTATTCCAGCGTCGCGGTGGCGCCGAGGATCTTCTTCGCCGCCGCCGTGTCCTGCACGCCGGGCAGCTCAACCACGATGCGCGAATCGCCCTGCTGCGCGATGATCGGCTCTGACACGCCGAGCTCGTTGACACGGTTGCGCAGGGTGCCGACGTTCTGCTTGATCGTGTTGGTCGCCAGTTCACGCACTTTCTCTTCGCTGACCTTGGCGATCAGCGAATGGCCGCTGTCAGTGCTGGTGCCGTTGCTGAGCCGCAGCTCCGGCGTTGCCTTCGCCAGCTCGACGGCGAGGCGTTCGCGGTCGGCGGCGCTGCGCGTGATCGCGACGATGCCCTGGGCGCTGCGGCTCGCGGTGACGCCGGGAATCTTCTTGTCGCGAGCGATCGTGACGATCTCTTGCGTATAGTGCGTTTCCTGCTTTTCGAGCACGGCCTTCTGGTCGACTTCCATCAGGAAGTGCACGCCGCCCTGCAGGTCCAGGCCCAGCGGCATGGAACGCGCGTAGATCGCGTCGAGCCAGCCCGGCACGGTCGAAGCCAGATTCAGCGCCACGACGTAGTTCTCGCCGAGTTCACCGCGCAGAACGTCGGAACCCTTGGCCTGCACGCCGGTGTCCGGAAAACGGATCAGCAGACGGTCGCCGTCGATACCGATGGACTCGAAGCCGACCTTCTGCGTTTCCAGCAGGCCCTGCACCTTTTCCTTCAGCGCCGTGTCCACCGTGAAACCGCGGTTGGCCGAAATCTGCACGGCCGGTTCCTTCGGGAACAGGTTGGGCAACGCGTAGAGAAATCCGAAAAACAGCGCTACGGCAACCAGCGCGTACTTCCAGCGGGGAAACTCGTTCATGCCATGAATCCCAGGTTGATCCGGTGTAGCGGGGCCAGCCCGCGCACGGTCGACGTGTCTGAAAAATGGTCACAGGCTGTTTTCAACAGCCTGCAGGCAAACTGCGCCGGGGTCTCCGGCGCAGCAGATTTCAAGCGGACTTCAGCGTGCCCTTGGGCAGCACGGCGGTAATGGCCTGCTTCTGCAGCTTCACGACCACGTTCGGCGCGATCTCGACGCTGACGTAGGTCTCGCTGATCTCGGTAATCGTGCCGAGCATGCCGGTGCTGGTGGCCACTTCATCGCCGGCGGCGAGTGCGGCGACCATCGCGCGCTGTTCCTTGGCGCGTTTCATCTGCGGGCGGATCAGCATGAAATAGAAGATCGCGAACATCGCGATCATCATGAAGATCGAACTCATCCCGCCACCCGGCGCGGCCGGCGCGCCAGCCTGGGCCTGCGCCGTCGAAATCAGAAAGTCCATGGTTCTCTCACTGGTTGGAGGCCCGGGTCAGGGCAACGCCCAGGCTTGCAAAGTCCCGCAGTATGCCATGCAGCCCGGCCCTGCGCACCGCACCGGGGTGGTGGCTGAGCTCGCCCGGTTCAAGGCCGGGGCCGCAGCCGCCTACAATCGCGCCCATGTCACTGCATCGCATTTCCGGCGGTCTCGTCCTGGCCGCGCCGCCGCGCGCCAGCGCCGTCGGCGCGATCCGCATCTGCCCGCCGCCGTCGCGGCTGTACCTGCCGCTGATCGAGAGCAACGGCCGTGCGCTGCATTGCCGGGTCGAGCCCGGCCAGCGTGTGCGGCGCGGCGAAGCGGTGGCGCACGCTGCCGACGCGCTGGCCACGGTGCTGCCGGCGCCGACCTCGGGCCGCATCGTCGCGATCGAGGACCGTGCGATCGCGCATGCCAGCGGCCTGACGGCGCCGACGCTGGTGCTGGACGCCGATGGCGCCGACGAAGCCACCGCGCTGCCACCGCTGTCCGGCTGGGCCGACGAAACCGCGCTGACGCTGCGCCGGCGGCTCGCGGACGCCGGCATCGTCGGGCTCGGCGGCGCCGGCTACGAAACCGCGGAAAAGCTCATGCGGCCGGTCGATACGCTGATCATCAACGGCGCCGAGTGCGAACCCTACATCGCTTGCGACGAGGCGCTGATGCGCGAGCGCGCCGCCGACGTGGTCTCGGGTGCGGCCGTGCTCGCGCATATCACCGGCGCGACGAACGTGATGATTGCGCTCGAAGACCGCATGCAGGTCGCCGCGGCAGCGATTCGCGCGCAGCAGCACCGGTTTCCCGCGCTGCGCGTGACGCTGGTACCGACCGTCTACCCGCAGGGCGGCGAACGCCAGCTGATCGAAGTCCTCTGCGGCCGCGAGGTGCCCAGCGGCGAGTGGCCGGTGGCCATCGGCGTGGCCGTACAGAATGTCGCCACCGCCGCGGCGGCCTGGCGCGCGGTAGCGCATGGCGAGGCGCTGACCACGCGAATCATCAGCCTGGCGGGCCGTGGTGTCGTCACACCGGGTGTCTTCGAAGTGCGTATCGGCACGACCATCGAAGCGCTGGTCGCCGCCGGCGGCGGCTATACGGCGGAGGCCGCGCGCCTGGTGGCGGGCGGCCCGCTGATGGGCCTGGCCCTGCCACACGACGGGATCGCGCTGACCCGGACCAGCAATGCCATCCTTGTGCTGGCGCAGGACGAGGTGCGCCAATCGGCGCCGGAGCTGCCGTGCATCCGCTGTGGCGAC
>JAAFHE010000718.1 GCA_013298265.1 Lysobacterales bacterium
CGCGATCGTCGAGTCCGGCCATGTCGGCAAGCCGCTGAAGCGGGTGGTGGGTGTGGATACCTATACGCCGCTGGCCGGTGCGGCGTTGCTGGTGTTGCCGTCGGATGAGGAACTGGTGGCGGCGGCGCAGAGCCTGGGGTGAGGTCGCTGCAGCCCGCGCAGCGTCCGCTGCGCCGCGTCGTTCACGTTGACAAACGCAAGCGACGCGACGCCGAGACGGTAGGTCAGGGACGCAGTTTGACCGCTCGCAGCGTAGGGCCACGCGCTTGCCCGCGAATCGGGGGCAGGTCCTCGCCGAGCATTAGCCGGATGTCGTTCAGCGTGTAGCTTCCGCCGCTCTGTTTGGGTTGATCGAGATACTGTTCGCAATAGAGCGCGGCGACACCGGAGGCGTAGGCGCAGGAACCCGACGTTTCGGGGAAGACCTGCCTATTGGGAAGGCAGATTCCATAAGGAGCGAACAGCAGTTCCTGAGCATCGATCTTCGCCACCCAGCCGGGGTCGCCGCCGATGTGGGCCTCGATATCGTTGTTCGTGTTCACGGTATAGCTATTCACGGCGATAAAGCCATCGAGCTGTGCGGGAAAGCCGACGACCTTCCCGACGGGGTCTGTTGAGGCGAACAGCAACGCGCGGTTCCGTTCGCGCAGATCGCAGGCGATACGGCTGAGCAGGCGCTGGCGTTTGGTCTGATCGATCTCACCTGTTTCCAGGTTGAAGCTCAGGTTGACGATCTGTGCGCCGCGGCAGCCGACGGTCCAACTGAGCATGAGCAGTAGATCGATGAACCACATGTAGGTCTCGTGGTTCATCCGTCTGGCCTGCCCCGAGATCAGGCGGCAGTCCGGCGCCGGGCTCCAGCGCTTGCCATCGGAATCCGGTTCCGCGATGGCCTGTGCGCACTCTTCGCCGTGATCTCTCATCGACCAGGGCGTGCCGTCGATTTCATCACAGGCGCCAAAATCGGCTGCGCCACGTCTGAGCAGTCGCGCCGAGGTGCCGTCATCGATGATGCCGACCCTTATGCAGCTACCGCGCTGGCTCGGCCATCCGCCCGCGCGCTCCACGTACCAGGGCGTTTCGACTTCCTTGTATTCGACCCTGGGTGGGTCGTCCGCCAGTTTCGCGCGCCAGTTCGTGTAGATGTCATCGTCGTCCAGCCCACGGGAGAAACCGTGAAGCCCCGCCTTGAACTGCGCAACGAAATTCCGGTGCGCTATCAGATAACCGAGATCGCTGTCGACGAAATAGCTGTTGCCGGCGACCACATCGCTGAGATCTATTCCGCGGTGCATGCAGAGATCCTGCCGGTTCAGTGCTCCCATCCAGTGCGGCATCGATTTGATGTCCACGACTTCCAGTGCACGTAGCTGGTCCTCGGTGATTGCACGGCTCATTGGGCTCGTTCCTCTAGGGATGATTGCAGGCAGCCGGCAGAAATGAGACTGCCGACCCGATGCGAATGGTTTTTTCTTTCCGGCGCGGCCGCGCGGTGCTATGGCGGACCCTCGTGCCCGTCGCCGTCGCTGGTTTCTCTTTCGCCTCCGCGGCAGCTGGGATGGTCGATCGGAAAGATATTCTGGCCCGGCCCCCAGGCCTGCGGCAGATCTCGTACCGAAGCTGCGTCGGCGTAGTCGAAGTACTCGATGAGCACGCGCTGACACCGTGTCGGCGGCGTGCTGGGATAGTAGGAATGTTCGCATTTTTCGGTGTCCGGCCGCAGAAACATCGCGATCGTTCCGCTGCTGCCCATCGTTCCGAGCGGAGCTGCCCCTTGCGCCCAGAGAGGCTTGGGGCGGGTGATGTCGAACTTGTACATGTTCAGAATAGCCTCGAAATTCGTCTGCCCGGCTTGCCCAGCCTTATTGGTGTAGTCGACCTTGATCGTGTTTCCGTTGACGGTGTTGACGAACCCGTCTTCCGGATCGATCACGAAGGGCGGTGCCGGCGGAGGCGGCATGCTTGAGTAGGCTTTGACGATTTCGAACTCATAGCCGGGATGTCGTGGCGCAAACTCGGCGGCGTCCCCCTCCTTTACATACCAGCGTATCGGCAACGTGCCGACCGGGCCGCCGCCCGGAGGGATCACACGTGCGTGGCCGAGACGACAGTGCGTCGCATCGTCGGGGATTTTCAGTACGCGCCGCTGCTCGATGGTCAGTGGACCCGATAGGGCTTCGGAATCATTTCCCACCTTGCCGCAGGCGGCGAGCAGCGTTGCGAAGAACGTGACGGCAAGCATGCCGACGGCTACTGCGCGTTTCATGGCATTTCCTCCCCTTTAAAGTTCGGCGAAGACACGATGTCTGCGTCCGGTTTTCTCGCGGCCAGAATTGCCGCGTAGTACTCGATACCAGCCCAGAATTTTGGATGTCGGAAATGTGGCGATGCGCGCAACAGCGCGCGCGCGTCGCGCGCGGCGGCTGCGGCGTCGCCATCGCGCCAGAGCGATGAATAGAATCGGCGCGTCCAGATCGGTGCCGCAGCGTCGCTGAGCGGGTTGGATGCAGCGACGACGTGGCGCGTGCCGGCGGCGATCCAGGCTTCCGCGAGGCGTGCCGCCGCGCCGTAGCGCTGCTGATCGCTCGCGCGCGTGCCGCAGGCGCTCAATACGACCAGTTCGGATCGGCTGCTCATCGAAGCGATCTCGGGATAGGTCAGCAGCAGCGGCTTGCGTCCGGCTTCGTACCAGAGTCCCTGATAGAGCTGGCCGAAGGCGGCGGGATTTGCGTGGCCGACGATGTGTGCCGCGGGTGCGGCAGCGAGTTCGTCCAGCAGTGATTCGGCGGGCATCTCCGCGGCGCGCAGCGGGCGGGTCGCAATGCCCGCGTCCATGGCGAAAGACTCCAGTGCTTGG
>JAAFHE010000719.1 GCA_013298265.1 Lysobacterales bacterium
GTCAAGCTGTTACCCGGAAACAGCGGCCGCAGCAGAATGAACACGAGGCCGCGCAGCAGATAGACCGCCGTGATCGCACACAGCGCCGTGCGCAGCAGCGGCAGGCGCCGCACAACACCGGCACCGGACAGCGCATACAGCGCCCAGATCAGCAACACGGTGCCGATGCCCGCGGCCACCAGCGTCGGATAGGGCTCGCCCCGCTCGGCCAAACGCGCCATGCCCTCGCCGGCGCCGAGGAAGCGATACCACGACGCGCCGAAGACGATGCAGCCAAAGTGGACGAGCGCGGCCGCCGTATTCGCGGCAGCCGCGGCGAGCAGGAAACGATTGGGAGTGGGCATCGCGGCTCCTGGTGGGTGGGCAAGTCATCGACGAAGCGATCAGGTATTGACTACTTAACCGGACGAAATGTAATTTAAACCATACATTTTGTCTGGCAGGCCATTCTTCATGCGCATCGCGCTCGTCATCTTGCTCAGCGCCGTGGTCGGCGCCTTGCTGGCCGGTCCGTGGATCGACTGGCCCTTGCGGGAGGGCTACGTGGGCGTCGTGCTGATGATCGGCGCGGCGCTGGTTCTACGCCGACACTGGCAGCGACGCGCGGATACGCGCGGCGACGAACCCGGGGAACCCGAGCGCGAAGTCTGGCACGGCCTGGCCAGCACCAGCCTGATCGGCGCGCAGATCGCGACGACGCTGTTTCTGGCCGGCCCGGGCATCGCGCTGCACAGTCCGCAGGCGCACCAGCTCGGACAGACCACCTGGATGCTGATCGCCGGCGCGATCGTGAGCTGGTTCATCCTGCATCGGCGCGAGGTGCAGCGCGACGAACGCGATCGCGCCATCGTGACGCAGGCCAGTCGCGTTTCCGGCCATGTGCTGGTCGTGCTCGTCGTCGTGCTGGCCGTGACCCTGGGCTTCACACCGCCGCAGCGCCTCGCGCCGATGAGCCACGTCTTCCTTGCCCACCTGCTGTTGCTGACCCTGGTGATCTCGAGCCTAGTCAACCACGCGCTGCAGCTCTGGGGCTACCGGCGCGACGCACAGCCCGGCGTCGATGTGGCATGAGCGCGCCGATCGGCAATCACCTGCGCCGCCTGCGCTTCGACCACAGCGAGATGACCCAGGACGCGCTGGCCCGCGCCGCCGGCGTCACGCGCCAGACCGTGATCGCGCTGGAGGCCGGCCGCTACGCGCCGTCGCTGGAACTTGCGTTCCGTCTTGCCCGCGTATTCGGCAAGCGTGTCGACGAGGTGTTCTTCTGGCGCGAGGACGATGCCGGCGCATAGCCTTTTTTGCGAAGAAGCGTGTTACCCAAGGAACTGGCATGAAAGTGACAATCGGTCATCGACGCTGGTGGCTGCGCCTTGCGCTGCTGATCGTGGCGGCAGTTGCGTTCAAAGCGCTCGAGCCGGTGCTCGTCTATACCTGGGGCTGGCGCGCGCTGCCGGCGCTGGCGGACGCTCCGGCCGTCGAAGCGGCCGATCCCGCCTATGCAACGGCGATCTCGCAGGCGCGACCACTGGTACGCAAACTTCAACAGCGGCTGCGCCTGCCGGGTATCGCCGTCGCAATCGGCATCGATGGGCATGAGGTGTGGGCCTACAGCAGTGGCTACGCCGACCTCGCCACGGCCATCCCGCTGCAACTGGATTCGCAGTTCCGCATCGGCAGCACGAGCAAGGCGTTCACGTCGGCCGCGATGGCCACGCTGGTGCAGGCCGGCAAGGTTGATCTCGACGCACCGCTGCAGACCTACGTTCCGTGGTTCACCGCCAGACCCTGGCCAGTGAGCACGCGCCAGGTCATGAGCCATACGGCTGGCTTGCGCGACTACGGCCTGTGCGCCTGTTTTCCGATCTGGGAGTACTACAACCGGCGCCGCTTCGACTCGCTGCGCGAAGCCACGGCGGCCATCGCCGACTCGCCGCTGCGCTTTGCACCTGGTACGGACTACGCCTACACCAGTCCCGGCTACAACCTTGCCGGCGCGGTGATCGAGAGTGCGGCGCAGGAAGACTTTCTCGCGTATCTCACGCGTGCGGTACTCCAGCCGCTGCAGCTTGCGCACACGCGCGCCGATGACGCCCGCGCCAACCTGCCCAACCGCGTGACGTTCTACGAAACCAAGGGCAGCGAGTACAAGGCGGCATTCGCGGTCGACAACAGCAACAAATGGCCTTCGGGCGGACTGCTGTCGACGCCGCGCGATCTCGTGCGCTTCGGCAATGGGATTCTCGCCGATCGACTGTTCGACGCCGCGACGCGCGAGCGCTTCTGGACCGTGCAGCCGCTTGCCGACGGCAAACCGAACGAGGACAACTATGCACTCGGCTGGCGCGTGTTCCACGAGCAGGAAATCCTCGGCGGCCGCGCCAGGACGACGATCGTCAGCCACAACGGCGTCGCCACCGGCGCAACCTCGCGATTCGCGCTGTATCCGCAGCGGCAGCTGACGATCGCGATACTTACGAACGCGCAGCAATCCGACACCCATGAACTGAACGCGCTGTCGGGGCGGATCGTCGATGCGTTTCTGGACGTCGCGCCGTAGAAACCCGGCACACCGCCGCGTGGTCAGCATGAGGCCCACACTGATGACGGCCGTGGCACAGAATTGGCGATCGTGGCATCGCTGCCCCGCTGCAGGCTTCGAACGTCCGCCCGTCAGCCCCGCACCATCGCACGAAACTCCGCCAGCGCCCGCGCATGCAGCGCAGCCGGACCGGCCAGCACGCTGGTCGTCGCCAGGCCCGGTTCAGCGCCGTCGAGATCGGTGAACACGGCGCCGGCTTCGCGCAGGATGATGACCAGCGGCGCAATGTCCAGGATGTTCACGTCGGAC
>JAAFHE010000071.1 GCA_013298265.1 Lysobacterales bacterium
GCACCGAGGCCAGACTGACGGTGAGTTCTGCCGCATTCACGCCGCTGGCAGCACCGCTGCCAAACACGTTTTCAAGCTCGGCCGTGGCGTTCACTGCCGGGCGCTGCGCGGCCTTGTCCGCTTCGGCAGTCAGAACGCTGGCGGTGTGGCGGAATATCTTGAGGTCAGGATGAAACGCTTCGACGCGAGCAAAAGCCGCGTCGAGCGCAAGACGGTCGTCCGCGTGCGCGCCAGGGGCAAGGCACGTCGCGACGACGAGGGCGGCAAGGGCCGCCGATCGAAGAAACATCGGAAACTCCGGATTCGTGGAAGAGGGAGCCGGCGCTAGGCCGGTGCAGCTCAGGCGCGAATCGGCGGGCGCAGCGGATCGGCGGCCGGCACCGGCGCGAACCCGCTGGTGCGGTGGGAGAGTGTGACCGGGTGCAGTGCGATCACGGTCAGCGCGAGCGTGCCGCAGGGCAGGGCGACGTTGCTGCAGCACAGGTCGATATGCAGCAATGCATGCCAGCCGGCCGCGGGTTCGTGCTCGGCTGATTCGTCGGCCAACAGCGTCGCGCCGCCCGCACTCGCGAGCGTGCTCGCATGGGCGGCGGCGTGCAGGTCGCGATGCAGTTCGCCGGCCAGGCCCAGGGTCGGCTTGACCACGGCACAGAACAGCGCCGCCAGCAGCAGGACGATACGGATCAGCGGCAATGGATGGCGCGGTCGGGACATGTGGCGCGCAGCCTAGTCGGCTGTGTAGCTGTTACACAATTGCCGCCTGCCGTCACAGCGTAGCCCGCCTTTCTCGCACCCGTTCGTAGCGAGGGCGTCTCGGCGGCCGCAGTAGAAGGGGTGTGAGAAAGGCGAGTTAAGCGCAATACTGTTCAGATAGAAAAATCAGCTGATAATCTGTGCTCCTCGAGGCTTTAGTGGGCATGGACGATGGCGAGAACCCGCAAGACGCTGCCGGCGAAGGTGGACATTGCGCATTTGATCAGCGCTGGCGTGCTGGCGAGCGTGTGCCCTCGAGGTTTAATCGAGGAAGTGTTGGCCGACACGGGCAAGGCGAGCCAACGCGAGCGACTTCTGCCGGCACCGGCGGTGGTGTACTACGTGATGGCGATGGCGCTGTGGCGCGAGGCGCCGCTTGAGGAAGTGCTGCGGGTGGTGTGCGAGGGGCTGCAATGGCTGGGTGGCGGCGAGGCCGGCGCGGTACAGGCCAGCAAGTCGGCGATCTCCCAGGCGCGGACCCGGCTGGGGGCGCAGGTCATGCGCGAGCTGGCCGAGCGCGTGCTGCGCCCGCTGGCCGACTCGGGAGCGCCGGGGGCTTGGTATCGTGACCTTCGCATCATGGCGCTGGACGGCAGTTGCATGGACGTTGCCGATGAGGCGGCCAATGCCGAGTACTTCGGCTATCCGGGCGCCTCACGCGGCCAGAGCGCCTTCCCGCAGGCGCGTGTGCTGGGCCTGGTGGAGTGCGGCACGCATGTGGTGACGGCCGCTGCGGTGGCTGCCTACGGCCAGAGCGAGCAGGCCATGGCGGCGCAGCTGTTGCCGGCCAAGCTGAAGCCCGACATGCTGGTGCTGGCCGACCGCAACTTCTACGGCTTCAAGCTCTGGCGCATCGCCTGTGCCAGCGGCGCCAAACTGGCTTGGCGGGTCAAATCCAATCTCAAGCTCCCGGTGGAGCAAACGCTGCCCGATGGATCGTTTCTCAGCACCGTCTTCGACAGTGAGGATCGGCAGCGCCGTGCGGGGCATACCGTGCGCATCATCGAGTACACGCTGCACGACTCGGCCACTCCGGTGCAGGACAGCTACCGGCTGATCACCAACATCCTTGATCCCGAGCAGGCGCCGGCGCTGGAACTGGCCGCGCTGTACCACGAGCGCTGGGAAATCGAGGGCGTCTTCGACGAGTTCAAGACGCACCTGCGCGCCAACAGCACCGTGCTGCGTAGCAAGACCCCGGAACTGGTTCAGCAAGAGCTGTGGGGTTTACTGCTGGCGCACTTCGCCATTCGCCAATTGATGGCACAAGCCGCGTGGCCGCGCGGGCTCGACCCTGATCGACTGAGCTTCACGAACGCCGTGCGGGTGATCAAGCGCAAGATGCCGCAAGCTGCGGCCGTTCCCCCCTGAGCGATTGACAGCCTGGTGCGATGCGCTGTCTCAGGCGGGTATTCAAGCGCCATCGCCGACGTGATTCCGGTATTCGCGATTACGTAGTATGTTTTCAAGAACGACTGATCATTTTTCCGGCCAATCTGCGATTTGCAGGAATACAGTCTCCAATTCGTTCCCTCTCAGGACCGACGATGAACCAGCGCTTCCGTTCGACTGCCCGCCCGTGGCAGGTTGCGTGCTTGATCGCTGCGAGTCTCGCGGCGCCGGTCTTCGCGCAGACGGCAGTGCCGCTGGCAAATCCGGACTTACATCTGGCTGTCGGCGGCACCGTGCGCACGATGGCGCGCTTGACCGATGGCAGTGTGGTCTTCTCCGGATCGTTCACGTCCGTGGGCGGAGTTGCCCATAATGGCTTCGCCAAGCTGCTTCCAGACGGAACGCTGGATACGAACTGGAATCCGTCGGCGTGTTTCGGCGGTCCGCCGGATACGTTTGCTGCGTCGAGCGATGGTGGACTATTTGTCGCCTGCAATTTCACGGTGCTCAAGTTTTCAGGCAGCGGCACCGTGGACCCGGACTGGCACCCCACGGTGGACTCGGTCCGCAAGTTAGCGGTGGACGGTACCGGCAACGTGTATATCGCCGGATATGACTACCTCAAGAAGGTGTCGGGCAGCGGCACTGGAACGTTGCAATGGTCCAAATACATGGACGCCCCGGCGACCGGCCTCGCCGTCGACAGTGACGGCAACGTGTATGTCAGCGGCAACTTCACCCGCGTCGGAAGCGATATTCGCAACGGCCTGGCAAAGATCACTAGTGCAGGCACCGTACTGGGGTGGAATCCGGGGCCCGACGGCAGCGTATCCAGTTTTGCCTTCGATGCCGCAAACAATGTCTATGCAGCGGGTCGCTTCTCGTCGATCGGCGGACAGGCCCGCAACGGTGTCGCCAAGCTTTCTGGAAGTGGTGCCGGCGCAGCGGATCCGAATTGGAATCCTGCACCCGACTCCACTTTTTTCACCAGCGTCATTACTGGTGCCAGCGGCGATGTTTATGTGGCTGGAACTTTCACCACGATCGGCGGACAAAGCCGCAAGAGCGTGGCGAAACTTTCTGCCACCACCGGGGCCGCGGACCCGAGTTGGAATGCCGTAGTCAACGATGACGTGTACCAGGTCTTGCTGACGGGTGCAGGGAACATTTATCTGGGCGGTCATTTCACTTCCGTGGGAACGCAGCCGCGGTTGGCACTGGCCGTCGTTGCAGAAAGCAATGCCGCCGCCGCAGGTGGCATCAACGTCGAATTGCCGGCAAGAGTCGTTGCATTGGCGAAACAGCCGGGCGGCGGAATGATCGTTGGCGGCGTCTTCGATCTGGCAGGTGGGCTGTCGCGTGTGAATCTGCTGCGCTTGCAGCCGGATGGCACGCTGGACCCGCTGTGGAATCCTGGGATGAATCGCGAAGGCCTGGTGAAAGCCATCGTCACGAACAACAACGGTGATGTGTTCGTGGGCGGCGGATTCTGGTTCATGGGAGGGCAGGTCAGACTCGGTTTGGCCAAGCTGTCTGGTGGCGGCACGGGCGCTGCAGACATCGCCTGGGGGATTCCGAGTGCCACCACGAATTATGTCGATGCGATGGCGATCGATACGGCAGGGCATCTTTACGTCGCAGGACCATTCAGCAGTATCGGTGGGCAAACCCGCCGGTTCCTGGCCAAGCTGTCCGACAGCGGGAGCGGGCAAGTCGATCCTTTATGGAATCCGTCACCGGATCAGGGCGTTTTGTCCTTGGCCACCAACGCTGCCGGTGATGTCTTCGTCGTAGGCTGGTTCACGAGCATCGGCGGGGGAGCGAACAGGAAATACATCGCCAAACTTTCCGGCACGGGCACGGGCACGGGCGCGGCGGATCCCACGTGGGCACCGTGGGCGGACAGTCGGGTTGGGGCGCTCGCGGTCGATGCCGCAGGCAACGTGCATGTCGGCGGACTGTTCTCGATCATGGGCGGTGAGTTGCGTAACCGCATTGCGCGGATGCCCAGCGTCGGCACCGGAGCCGCCGACTTGAACTGGGATCCTTCTGCCGATGGCGAAGTCCGCCACATCGACTTCGATGCGATGGGGAATGTTTACACCAGCGGCGCGTTCTCGAATATTGGCGGAAACAGTCGCAGCGGTATCGCCATGCTGGCCGGCGGAAGCACGGGTGCTGCCACGGCCTGGAGCGTTACGGCCGCGGTCGGCTCTGTGGAAACGTTGACCGTCGCAACGAACGGCATCGTCTATGTAGGTGGCACATTCACGAGCATCGGTGGCCAACCGCGTAGTGGGCTCGCAGCCTTCGGTGGCGACCGCCTCTTCGCCAATGGGCTCGAGAATTGAATCCGGCTGCATTGGCCAGTTTAGGATTTCAGCCCGTGGCGGCGTCGTTGCCGGCGACGATTTCGAGTTGGCCGCCGGCGGCGCGCAGTCCGGCCTTGGGCCGGCCGACATAGAAACCCTGCGCATAGTCCACGCCGCAGTTGCGTAGCGCACGCAGGATTTCCGGCCGGTCCACGTATTCGGCGACGGTGATCTTGCCGATCGAGTGGGCGATGCTCGTGATCGCGGTGATCACGGCCAGGTCGACCGGATCGGTCAGCAGGCCCTGGGTGAAGGATCCGTCGATCTTGAGCATGTCCACGTCGAGATGCTTCAGATGCGTGAAGGAAGAGAAGCCGACGCCGAAATCGTCCAGCGCGAAGCGGCAGCCGAAGCCGCGCAGTTCGGTGATCAGGTTGCGTGCCGCATCGAGGTTGTTCAGTGCGCCGGTCTCGGTGATCTCGAAGGCGACCGCGCGCGGATCGATGTTGTACTCGACGAGGCGATCGGTGATGAAGCGCGCCAGTTCGGGTTGGCCGATCGACTGTGCCGAGAGGTTGATCGAGATGCCGACCGGCGGCTCGTACGGAGCTGTCTCGCGCAGCGCCTTGAGCGCATTGCGGATCACCCAGCGATCGATTTCGCCGATCAGGCTGAAGCGTTCGGCGGCGGGCAGGAAGGCGGAAGGCGCGACCAGGCTGCCGTCGGGATTGCGCAGGCGGATCAGCGCTTCGTAGAACACGCGCTGCTGCTGGTTGCGGCGCAGGTGGCGCGTCCACAGCGCGCCGTGCTGTTCGGGCAGGCTGTCGCAGTCGATCTGGCGCAGCGGCAGTATCGGCTGGAAGCAGAGTACGAACTGGTCCAGGCGCAGCGCTTCTTCCAGGCGCGCGCTCCAGCCCAGTTCCAGGTCCATCAGGGTGCGCTGTTCCGCATCCTCGGCGAAGACGTGCACCTGGTTGCGGCCGTGGCTCTTGGCCAGGTGCAGGGCGATGTCGGCGTTGGCCATGGCCTCGGTGCGCGAGGGCGTGTCCTGGTCGAGCACGGCCACGCCGATGCTGACCCCGACACGATAGCTCTTGCCGCCATAGACGAAGGGCGAACCGACGATGGCGCGGCGGAAGTCGTCGGCAACCGCGTTGGCGCGGTCGATGCTGATGTTGCGCAGGATCACCGCGTATTCGTCGCCGCCCATGCGGGCGAGATGGTCTGATCCACGCAGGCGCGCGGACAGGCGCCGGCTCATTTCCACCAGCAGCTGATCGCCTGCGGTATGTCCGGCTGTGTCGTTGATGTACTTGAAGCGGTCGAGATCCATGAACAGCAGGATGGACACCTGGTCGGTGCGCTTGAGCCGCGCGACTTCCTGTTCCAGCTGGGTTTCGAACCAGGCGCGGTTCTTGAGCTTGGTCAGCGCATCGTGGCTGGCCTGCCAGCGCAGTTCCTCCTCGAGCATGCGGCGCGATGAGATATCGCGGAAGGCGACCACCGAACCTTCGCGATGGCCATCCAGGTTCAGCGGATAGACCGTGCATTCCACCGGCATTGGCCGGCCGCGCGTCCAGAACACCGACTGCCAGCCGGGCACCTGGCTGCCCTGGGCATAGGCCTGCGACAGGAAACAGCTCGCGGTCGTCGTCGGCGTGCCGTCCTCGAACGCATAGTGGAAAAGTTCATGCGCGCTGCGGCCGATCAGCTCTTCCGTGCGGTCATAGCCGAGCATGTCGAGCGCGGCGGGATTGACGAACTGGATCACGCCGCGCGCGTCGACGCCGTAGACACCGTCGCCGACCGAGGACAGGATGCTCTGCAGCCGGCGCCGCTCCGCATCGACCGACTGGCGGTCCTGCACGGTGCGCGCGAGCGAGCCGAGGCGGGCCAGGAACAGTTCGCGCGCCTCGCTCTTGAACAGGCATTCCAGCGCACCGGCGGCCAGCGATTCGTTGATGACGCGATCGGAATAGGTGCCCGTGATGACAGCCGTGAGCACGCCAGCGGTGCGCGGATCGTCCTTGAGGCGGCGTACCAGCACCGGGCCCGGATCGCCGGGCATGAAGTAGTCGACGATGGCGATGTCGAAGGTGGTGGCCTGGGCCTTGGCCCAGCCGTCTTCCACGTCATTGGCGGTTTCCACCACGTAGCCCTGCTTCATGAGCAGGCGGCGGAATGCCATGCGCACCGTGGCCGAGTCGTCGACGAAGAGGATGCGCAGGTGGGACTGGCCGCCCAGGTCCAGATTCTGCAATTGCGCCGCGGGCGCGAGCAGCTTGGTCAGCGCGTCGGCGCATTCGCTGTAGTCCGACCACAGCAGCAGCGCCGTGCTCGGCCGCTTCATCATCCAGTTGACGGCACCCGCGTCGCTGCTGTCGGCCAGCAGCAGCACGGCCAGATGCTCGAACTCCTCGCGCCGCAGCAGCGCGAACAGTTCGTCGGCCAGGTTGTCGGCGAATTCCGGCCAGCCCAGCACGATCCCGCGCAGCGCGCTGACCGTTTCGCCCTGGCGGCGCAACACCTCCAGGGCCTGGGCGTAGTCGTTCACTTCGGTGATGTCATAGCCTTTCGGCGCCAGCAACGAGCGAACTGCCCGCCGACGCGTCGCCGAGGCTTCCAGCAGCAAAACCCGATCCATTTCCCCGCCCCTGTTCCCCTGGGGATGCCCCAGGTTATACGCCATGGCAGGGGGCTGCAAATTGGCTGCCAACGGCTCCTGGTACTACTATCGGCGGATTCCGCAGTTCAGCCAGGGAGAGGGCGTTGGCCAATCCGCACGAGGACAATCTGATCTGGATCGACCTGGAAATGACCGGGCTGGATCCCGACAGCGATTCCATCCTGGAAATCGCCACGCTGGTCACCGATCGCGAACTCAATCTGCTAGCCGAAGGACCCGAGTTCGCGATACGCCATCCGGTCGGGCGGCTGGAGGCCATGGATGACTGGAACCGCAACCAGCATCGCAAGTCCGGCCTGTGGCAACGCGTGGTGGAATCCACCGTCGAGCTCGGCGTCGCCGAAGCGCTGACCGTCGACTTCCTTGCGCGCTGGGTGCCGCCCGGCAAGTCGCCGATGTGCGGCAACTCGATCTGCCAGGACCGGCGCTTCCTGCACCGGCTCGCGCCACGGCTGGAACGTTTTTTCCATTATCGCAATCTGGATGTTTCCACACTCAAGGAACTGGCACGGCGCTGGGCGCCGGAGATCAGCCGCGGCATGGTCAAGGAATCGGCCCACACGGCGCTTTCCGATGCGCGCGACTCGGTCGCTGAGCTGCGCTATTACCGCCAGTTCATGGGGCGTCTGGCTGGGGCCGCTGGCGGAAGCTGCCCGACTGCGTAAGTGTGGCCGGAGGGCCTGCCGACGTTGTTGCGCAGCAGTGAAGCGCGAGCACTTCGCAATCAGTCTTTGTCGGTTCTGTAGCGGGCCGTTCGGTGTTCAGCGCGCTCAGAACCTGCGGTTCTGAGCCATCATCCTTCACCACCCTTGAGTCAAGATGGCCGCCAAACGCGTAGCGTCTGGCGGGGTTGTGGAGAGCGGGCGCAGCTACAAAGATCGACGCACAACAAATCAAGAGCGCCCCTTCATTTGGCTTCGCTGAAGCCGAGTTTTGCCGTAGTCGCGTCGAGAAAAGTCTTCTCGCGCGGCTGAAGGCGGCCATCGGCCGCGGCCAGGCGATACAGCGCGTCGTGCAGGCGGCGGGCATTGGCGCTGCCCGGCGGATGCATCTGCAGGAAGCGGCCGACTTCCCGGTCGACATCGATCTCGCGCTTGCGTCCTCGCGTGAAGGCCTGCTGGGCCAGGTCGCGGGCGCGCGTGGGCAGTTGCAGATCGTCCATGAGCTGATTGATGAATTCGGCTTCGTGCGAGGTGACGATACTGTCGATGCCGGCCAGATAGCCTAGCAGTCCGAACGCGATTTCCACCGATGCATTCTGCTCGGGTTCGAGCTTGCCCCCACCGAGCAGTTCGCCGATCGATGCGCCGAGATCGCGCAGCAGGGATCCGAAACGACTGCCCTGGGCCGGGTTTTCTCCATGTGCCATGACTGCTCTCCGTAGACGGGATGGGCGCGCACGGGCATCAGCGTCCGTGCGGGCATGTCGCGCATGCTGCGCCAGACGCGTGCGGCTGAAAAGAGGGTAACCCCAGGTACGCCTATTCAGCTTGCGGCCGTCCGATGCCGCGGCGCGTGAACTTCGCAATGCGCGGCTGGCGCACCCGCAGGTGATGTGCTACGAATGCTTCGCCGCTCTGCCTGTGGAAGGACAGGGCGGCCGGGGGGAGCGCGTTGTACGACCAGTCCGCAACGGCTGCCGTGGCAACGCTCCAGTTTCATCATCGTTCGGATTGCGGCTCTACGGGGGGATCGCATCGTGAATGTGGCATCCGAAATTCTCGGGTGCGTGCGCCGGGCCGTCTGCGCGACTCGCGGCGATCACGCCGTTTTATCGTTTTCGCCGCGGCTTGTCGGCTTGCTACGCGCTGCGCCCCTGTGCGCGGCCGATCGCGACAGGCGCCGGATCGCGCCCGTTAGGAAACCTCTGATCAAGTCGATATCTGCTTTTGCTTGCGGAGCCGCTTTGAATCAAGGGGTGAAGAGTGATCGCTCAGAACCGCAGGTTCTCAGCGCTCTGAACGCCCAACAGGCCGGACCGGCCAAGTGCCTGCGCAGCAGGCGTTTGGTCGGGTTGTGGAGATCTGGAGCTGATTACAAAAGCAGTCGTGCCAGGACTTTTCGTACCAGGACTTGTTCAGAGGTTTCTTGGTTCTGACCGGAAGGCATCCCGTTTCTGTTTGTAAGACTTTCAACATTTGTTGCGTTGAGGTTCCGCGCGGCAGTCGGCGCATTGCGAACGCCTGCTGCAGCGGATTGGTGATGATCGATGGATAGGTGGGGATTTTCATGATCAAGAGGATTTCACTACTGGCCGGCTTGGCGTTAGCGCTGGCGCTGCAGGCGGTTTCAGTACAGGCCGCAGTCGCGGTCGGCGTCGAGGCCGTACGCTCCGATGCGATCAAGGGTGCCGAGCGCGAAACCGAGCCTGTTGCGCTGCCGGAATTTGCTCCCGAGGTGGCCAGCAACTACGTGTTCGCGACCACAACTACCGGTTCTCTGGCGGACATGAGCACTGGCACGACACAGCTCCTGGCGCCGGATATCGACGACACCGCTTCGCCGCTGACGGCGATCGGTTTCGAGTTCTATTTCCAGGGCATCCCGTACACTCAGTTCTCGATTAATGACAATGGTGTGCTGCGCCTGGGCGCAGCCGCCCAGACGGGGGCGCCCTACCAGCCGCTGGCTCAGGCGGCCCCGGCGATTATCACGGCTTATGGTGCAGACCAGCGCACCCATGCGGGTGACGGCAAGGTTCATTACCGCCTAGAAGGCAGTGCGCCGACGCGCAAGCTGATCGTGGAATGGCTCAACAACCAGGCTAATTTCAATGCCGGCGGCACAGCCAACCTGAGCTATCAGGTGCAGTTGTCCGAAACTACCGGCGCGATCGAATTCGTCTACGGCAGCATGACCCAGAGTACCGCCGGCGCCGCCGACGCCAACTCGAATGATCCGCAAATCGGCTTCTCCTCCAGCAACACGGCCGGTACCGTAGGCTCGGTGGCGGCCCCGCTGGCCGGCACGCCGACCTTCAACGGTGCCTCGGCCACGCCGACCAACAATCTGTATAACGCCGCCGGCCCGATCACGGTGCTTACCTCGGCAGCAGACGGCTCGCGCCGGACCATGAGCTTCACGCCGCCGGCATCCACTGCTCCGCCGACCAACCTGACATTCGGTCCCGTCGGTCCTTTCTCCATGACGCTGAACTGGACCGATGCACCCACCGAAGTGAATTACCAGATCCTCCGCTCGCTCGATGGCCTGAC
>JAAFHE010000720.1 GCA_013298265.1 Lysobacterales bacterium
CCTTCGTCGACGACCACGAAGTGCACCGCGTCGTGCAGTGGCTGCGAGCGCAGGGCCGTCCCGAATACATCGCCGGGGTGCTCGAGGAAGTCCAGACCACCAACGACGGCAAGGTCATCGGCGAGACCGGCCTGCCGGAAGAAATCAGCGAAGGCAATGCCGACTACGACGAACTCTACGATCAGGCCGTGCGCATCGTCACCGAGTCGCGCCGCGCGTCGGTTTCCGGCGTCCAGCGCCGCCTCAAGGTCGGCTACAACCGCGCGGCGCGTCTGGTCGAACTCATGGAGCAGCAGGGCGTGGTCAGCGCGCCGGAACACAACGGCAATCGCACCGTGCTCGCGCCGCCGCCGCCGGAGCTCTGAAATCAGCCTGCCAATTTCAACGGGAATCAGGTCTTGAACGCCGCTGCCACAGCAATGAGCCTGACCGAACGCCGTCGCGCCACGTTGTGGGCGCTGTTTTTCGCCGTCGCGATCTATGCCTTTAGCTGGCTGACCCTGCGCCAGCCGCCGGACTGGCTGCGTGCCGGTGGTGACCTGCCGCAGTGGCCGGTGGCCTTCGATCTGCTCCTGACCGTTCCGGCCGTGTACTGGTGGCTGCATCGGCGTGATCGCCGTCGCGCTGTGCTGGGCGCGCTGGCGCTGGTCGGCACCGGCATATGGGTCGCGAGCCTGATCCTGCCCGATACCAGCGGCCCGGGCTGGTCGGCCTTGCGCCTGCTGCGCAACCTCGGTCTCGGCCTCGTCGTGGTGCTGGAAGTCGGTATCGTCGTGAGCATGCTGCGTCTCGTCGTGCGCCTGGCGCAGGACCGCAATCCGGACTACGCGCTGCGCGAGGGCGTGCAGCAGCGCTTCGGTACGACGCTTCCCGCGCGCATCCTGGCGTTCGACATGCGCATGTGGCTGCACGTATTCGCCGGCGCGCGCCGTACCTGGCGTTACGCCGGCGATGCGCATTTCAGTTACCACCGCAAGGACGGCAATGCCAGCAACCAGCAGGCGTTTCTGTTCCTGATGCTGATCGATCTGCCGATCGCGCACGCGATACTGACCGTGTTCGCCGGCGCGACAGCCGCCTGGATCGTCACGCTGCTGACCGTGCTGTCGCTGGCGCTGATGTTCGGCCACTACCGCGCCACGCTGCGCTGTCCGGTCTCGCTCGATAACGACACGCTATTCCTGCGCTACGGGCTGGCCGTCGCCGAGGCGGTGGTGCCGTTCGCGGTGATCGCTCAGGCCACTGCCTGTAGTGACGACCGGCAGCGTCGTGCGCCCGGCGTGCTGCGGCTCAACGAGGCCGGAACACCGAACGTGTGCATCCGGCTGCGCGAGCCCGTCTTCGTTGCCGGCTGGTTCGGCGTCGAGCACAGCATTCATACGATCGCCCTCGGTATCGACCAGCCGCGCGAATTCCTCGCCGTGCTGAACGCGCGCCTCGCCGCGCGGGAACCTGCGGCATCCGCGCCGGTCCACGGCGCTGACTCCACTACTGACGAATGATCTCCATGCCGACCCGCCTGCTTGCCCTGTGCCTGATCTGCGCCGCGACCAGCGCCTCCGCCGACACCGCTCGTGCGCGCCTGGACGCGTTCGCGAAAAACCTGCAGACCGTGTCGGCGAATTTCGAGCAGCGCGTGTTCGACGCGAACAACCAGCCCGGCAAAGGCTCCAGCGGCAGTCTCGCGGTGCAGGCGCCGCGCCAGTTCCGCTGGAAGGTGACCAAGCCGTACGAGCAGCTCATCGTCGCCGACGGCATGCACGTCTGGATCTACGACCCGGAC
Source organism: Lysobacterales bacterium (assembly GCA_013298265.1). GTDB lineage: Bacteria > Pseudomonadota > Gammaproteobacteria > Xanthomonadales > Rhodanobacteraceae > Tahibacter. The sequence continues at coordinate 1,784 of JAAFHE010000720.1, forward strand.
CTGGAACAGGTCACCGTGCGCAGCCAGAGCCTGGAAGAAGCACACAGTCCGCTGACCGTGTTGACTGATGTCAGCCTGCTTGATCGCGATTTTGCCGCGGCGGAGCAGGGCGAGCGCGAGGGTCTGAAGTGGCTGCGGCTGACGTCGAAGGCAAAGGAAGCCGAATTCGAATACGCCGATCTCGGTTTCGGCTGCGCCGATGCGGCCAAGGGCGACTGCGGCGATGCCGTCGCGCTCCGCCGCATGGTGTTCAAGGACACGCTCGGTAATCGCACCGAAACCCTTTACTCCGACTGGCAGCGTAATCCCACGCTCGGCGCCGACCGGTTCCGCTTCACTCCGCCGGCCGGCGTCGACGTGATCGGCGAGGTCAAGCCCGAAGCCGAAGTGCACCCGCTCAAGGACTGATGATCGTCGCGGGCCTGCCACGCTGGGTCGGTGCCGGTGCGTTTGCGCTGGCTGCCGTCGCCGGCATGGTCAACGCGGTCGGTTTCCTTGCGTTCGAACATCAGGCCATTACCCACCTGACGGGCACGACGACACTGGTCGGTGTCGCCGTAGCGCAGGGAGAGGGCGGCCTCGCCCTGAACCTGTTCCTGTTCCTGCTGAGTTTTTTCGCCGGTGCGGCGCTCAGTGGCGCGCTTGTGCGCGACAGCACGCTGCGTCTCGGGCGGCGTTACGGTGTCGCGCTGATGATCGAGTCACTGTTGCTGCTGCTCGCGATTCCGCTGCTGCGCGAGCATTCGACTGCCGGCATTTGCGTCGCGACGGCGGCCTGCGGCCTGCAGAACGCGATGGCCAGCACCTATAGCGGCGCGGTGCTGCGCACGACCCACGTATCGGGCATCGTCACCGATCTGGGCATCATGCTCGGGCAGCGACTGCGCGGACTCGCGCACGATGCGCGGCGGCGCAATCTCTGCCTGCTGATCCTGTTGGGCTTTGCGCTCGGGGCGATAGCCGGTGCCGCTGGATTCGCGCGCATGGCTGAGCGCGTGCTGCTGCTGCCTGCGGCGCTGACCGGCGTCGTCGGGCTGGCCTATGCGGTGTACCGCCATCGCGCG
>JAAFHE010000721.1 GCA_013298265.1 Lysobacterales bacterium
AGACGATCACGATCGTGCAGAACCGCACCGAGGAAGTCGGCCAGAACGAGAAGGTCGGGATCGGCAAGAACCGCACTGTCACGATCGGCAAGAACAAGAGCGAAACGATCGGCATGGCCTCGACACTGAATGTCGGGCTGGCCCAGATGACCAACATCGGCGGCGCGTATGCGCTCAATGTCGGCGCGGGCTGGATGAGCAATGTCGGCCTCATGCACCTGCACAACGTCGGCGTGAAGCTCGCGGTCACGGTCGGCAAGACGATCAGCGTCAGCGCCGGCAATTCGGCCACGTACGAGGCCGGCGACAAGCTCTCGCTGATCTGCGGCGATTCGATGATCGTGCTGGAGAAGAACGGCACGGTCACGATCAGCGGCAACCAGATCAAGATCATCGGCGAGAAGCACGTCGACGTGAACGGCAAGCTGATCGACATCAACTGACCATGGCGGAGCTGATCAATCACACCGCCTTCCCGGCCCTGCTCTTCGACGCGCTGGACCAGCACGATGCGGGTTTCAGCGTGCTCGCCGCGCAGGTGAGCTACGACCTCGTGATCCGTCCCGAGGACGGTGCGGCCACGCTGCAGTTCTGCGCCGAGCAGGCGCCGCTGTGCATGGCCGACGAGCACTACGCCGAGCCGGATCGCACGAGCACGCGGCTGGAAAGCGACATCGCGCCGTACAAGCCGCGCCTCGATGTGATCGTCAACGGCACGGCGTATGCGCCCGGCGACAAGCCGGTCGATGCGTTCGGCGCGGCTATCCGTGTCTACGAGCGCACATGCAGCGTGCTGGTCAGCGGTCCACGCCAGTGGAAGCGTGGCATGACCGGCTGGGTCCTGACGGATCCGGCGCCGCTGTCCGCGCTGGCACTGCGCTACGAATACGCCAGCGGCGGCCTGCACCGCATCGACGATCGCGACTACGCCGCGGCGACGAACATCGTAGGCATGGGCTGGTATCCGGTCGAGTTCCTGCGCCAGTTCAAGGGCGACCTGCTGCCGGCACCGCAGATCGAATCCTACGAGCACCGCCTGCGCGGCATCAGCGATGAGCTGCCCGCGGCGGGCTTCGGCTTTGTCGGCCGCGGCTGGCGCGGCCGCATCGAATATGCCGGCACTGCCGACGCGGCCTGGCAGGCCGAGCGTCATCCGCTGCTGCCGCGCGATTTCCGCATGGACTTCTGGAACGGCGCGCCCGTGGCGCAGCAGTTCGAGCATCCCAGGCCGCTGGGCAGCGTGCCGATCGCGACGCAGAACCTCGTGCCCGCGCGCGACGTACCGGCGCAAGGCGTCTATTTCGAGGTGCCGGTCGAAAGCGTGTTCGCGCTGGTCGGACTCGAGCGCGGCATCGGCCTTACGCGTGACCTCACGCTCGACACCATCGTCGTCGATATGGATGCGCGCCGCGTCCGGTGCACTTACCGCCTCGCGCTGGCCGAGGAGCTCGACATCGCCGAAGTGCAGCTACGCTACATCGCCGCGGACGAGCGCGACGCGCAGCGCGAGAAGGCTGCGCGCATGAATCCCGATCCAGCCGTACGCGAATTCGTGCCGCTGCCGCCGAGCCTGATGCGGCCACCCGCCGGACAGCCCGCCCATGGCTAGCAATCTTGCCGCGCGCAAAGATGGAAAATGGCGCATCGTCTTCCTTGCGCCGGATTTCTGCTTCACCCCGGGCGTGCCCTCGCCGGTGCCGTATCCGGTGACCTCGGATCTGGGCAGCGCCAGGAACGTGGTCACGTCGGTGCGCCTCAACAAGAAGCCCGCTTTCGTCTTCGACGCGAGCAAGGCGCCCAAGACGCTGGGCGACCAGGCCGGCGTCAACAAGGGCGTGGTCAGTCATACCGTCGGCGCCGACTGCTGGGCGATGACACATTCGCCGGATACGCGCATCGGCCAGCGCTGGGTCGTGCGCAACGGCGAAATGTTCTGGATGAACGGCAATTTCAACAAGCCGCCGGGCAAGAACCTATCGAAGAAAGAGCGCTGGGAAGAACGCAAGCGCCTCATCGAGCAGGGCAAGCAGAGTGCCGATCCCAAGGTGCGCGCCGCTGCGGAACGGCTGGAGCGCAACAACGTCGGCGTGGAGAAGGCCAAGCTCGCGCAGGACATCTACAACCCGGACAAGGGGCCGCCCGAGGGTTGGAAGAACATCAGCAATGATCCCGAGGCGCTGGCCAAGTACGGCCTCAAGCCCGAGGACATGCGCATCGACGGTACGCCGAGCTTTCGCGCCGGCGTGTACGAGCCCGACCCGGCCGTGTTCGGCAGCGACATGCGTCCGTCGGTCGTGTTTCAGGGTACGAATCCGTCGAGCATGACGGACTGGAAAAACAACTTCGCCCAGGGCATGAACATGAATTCGCCGTACTACGAGCGCGCCGTCGGCATCGGCAACTCGGTCGGCAATTCCGGCGCCTCGGTCGATATCGTCGGCCACTCGCTCGGCGGCGGCATGGCCTCGGCCGCGTCGCGTGCGAGCGGCGCCCCGGGCTGGACCTTCAACTCCGCCGGCCTCAATCCGAACACGGTTACACGCTATGGCGGCACCAACCATGTGCCGGGCACGGAAAACATCAACGCCTATCAGGTCGCCGGCGAAGTGCTGACCGGCCTGCAGCAGCAGGGCTGGGGCGGCACGCTCGGCACGGCCGGCGCGGGTGCGGCGATCGGCGGCGCGTTCGGCGGCATCGTCGGCGCGGGCATCGGTGCGGTGGTCGGCGGCCTCGCCAAGATCGGCCTGAGCGCGCTGATGCCTGATGCGGTCGGCAACACGTTCCCGCTCGACGGCCACGGCAATCCGGTTTCGCGCCACGGCATGGACCAGGTCATCGACGGCATC